>JAHXHU010000340.1 GCA_025656375.1 Candidatus Thiodiazotropha sp. (ex Ustalcina ferruginea)
AACTGCTGAATTCATTTTTTCCTTCCTTTGCCATAAACCGGAACACTGGGAATTATAAATGAATATTTTATTCAGGACACTACACTAGCTTATCTTTGACGCCGTTCACGTTGTTGTACAGAAATCAGTCGATATGGCTAAATTGCCTTCCACACCTTGATGGGTAACGGGCAACAATCACCCGCTACTCCTTTTTCTCATCTTTTGCAGCAACCTCGACAGCGCCCATCTCACTTAACAATGCTGAAACCAGGGTATGTTTTCCTCTGTTTGATAAAGCAAGCGGTGTATTTCCAGCCTGATCTGCTGCATTGACATCAGCACCACGCTGTAACAACAGACGAACGACCCCAAGATGGCCGAAGGCTGAGGCCTCTATAATGGGCGTACTTCCTCTACTGTCAGCCAACCCTGCGTCTGCGCCAGCCGCTAACAAGGCTTTAACCGTTTGCAGATTACCGTTGAAAGCCGCAATATGTAGTGCACTTCGGCCGGATGGATTGGTACTATTGGCATCAACGCCTTGAGCCAGAAGGTCGTTTACCCGCCTCACCTCACCCAACATGGCCGCCGCGACCAAGGCCCGGGTCTGCTGGGTAGTGTCAGCGGCCCAACTGATTGGGTTCATTCGCAACAACAACAGGGCTGTTAATCCAATTCTCATTACTCGCCTATATACTTAACTGATGCGTTTAACTCCTTAGCGGCAACGGCTTTTAATTCTGAACCCATTGCACTTATAGCAACCCCTCAGTAACCTTTACACTAGGTTGGGCTATTTATAATGACTAGAGCTATTACGAAAAAATGGATAAGGGATCACTAAACCATATTGATGTTCAGGTTGAGACACGCTACGTAGAGTCTCAATCACTGCCGAACGAGCGTCGTTTTGTCTTTTCCTATACTGTAACCATCCGCAACGATGGCGGCTCTTCCGCTCGCCTTCTGAATCGCCACTGGATCATCACAGACGCCAATGGCAAGACCCAGGAGGTACGCGGTGAAGGTGTAGTCGGCGAGCAACCCCATCTACACCCGGGTGAAACCTTCCGCTATACCAGCGGTACTATCCTCGATACACCGGTGGGCAGCATGCAGGGAAGTTACGATATGATTGACGGCCAGGGAAACCATTTTGATGCCTTGATCCCACCCTTCTCGCTAGCCCGTCCGGGCAGCCTGCATTGAACGCAAATTACTGACCCAATAGCGGAGAAAATAATTGATAACGTCGCAAGGTCAGGCTGAATTGCCTTGGCTCGGAGCCGGAGTCGTGATGCTGCTTGTACTCAGCGGCATCAATCCGGTAGCAGATCGCTACACCTGGTTCCTCGAGACACTGCCAGTGATGATTGGATTGCCACTTCTTTTTTTCACCAAGCAGGGTTTTCCTTTGACCACCCTGGTCTATCGATTGCTTGCAATTCATGCTGTTATCCTGATTATCGGTGGCTACTACACCTATGCGGAAGTCCCCCTTTTTAATTGGATCAGGGATAGCCTGGAACTCTCCCGCAACCACTACGACAGGGTGGGGCATTTCATTCAGGGCTTCGTACCCGCCATGCTGGCGCGTAAAATCCTGCTGAGACGTTCCCCACTGCAGCAGGGTCGCTGGCTGTTTTTTCTGTGTGTCTGTTTCTGTCTCGCTTTCAGTGCCTTTTATGAGTTGATTGAATGGTGGGTAGCCCTATTGAGCGAAGAGGCTGCTGATTCTTTCCTGGGTACCCAAGGAGATCCCTGGGATACCCAAACCGACATGTTTCTTGCCCTGATCGGCTCAATCAGTGCGCTACTGTTACTGTCGAAAACCCACGACCGTCAACTGATCCAACTTGAGACGGACTGATGCCCATTTATGCCATTGGAGATGTACAGGGGTGTTATAACGAGCTGCAGCGACTGCTCGAACGAATCCATTTCGATCCTGCCAAGGACAAGCTGTGGTTTGCCGGGGACCTGGTCAACCGGGGGCCCAACTCCCTCAAGGTGCTCCGTTTCGTAAAATCTCTTGGTTCACGGGCAGTCACCGTGCTGGGTAATCACGATCTGCACCTGCTTGCACTATCCCAAGGCAACCGAAGCCACGATAAATTCGGTACCCTGAAAGATATTCTGCAAGCGCCTGACCGTCATGAGCTTATTGACTGGCTACGTCACAGACCGATGATGGTACACCACAAAAAAAAGGGGTACAGCATGCTGCATGCCGGGCTGCCACCCCAATGGGACCTCAACGCTGCCATGGCCTGTGCACGGGAGTTAGAGGAGACACTGCGTGGCCCAAAGTTCCAAAAGTTCTGCAAAGTGATGTATGGAGACAAACCTGACCTGTGGCGTGATGACCTGAGCGGCATGGATCGACTGCGCTTCATTACCAACTGCTTCACTCGTCTCCGCTATTGCACCCGGGATGGACGGCTTTCGATGCAGGACAAGGGGTCGCCTGATGCTCAAACCAATGGCTCTATACCCTGGTTCAAATCCCCCCGACGACTGACCAAAAAAGACCGTATCCTGTTTGGCCATTGGTCGACCTTGGGTTACAGGCAGACAGGCAATGTCTGTTGCCTTGACAGCGGCTGTTTCTGGGGAGGAAAATTAACGGCGTTACGTCTGCGCAAGAAAAAACTGCCCAAGCCAATTCAGCTCTCTTGCCCTGTTGAACCTAAAAAAAGCAGTTGACCGCTCCATTCTGTTGTTAAATTTCTGATGTTGATAATCGGGTAGCCGGGGGTCTCTAACCCCCAGCCCCCACAACACCCTGCATGCGGCTCCGCACAGGGCGTTTCACTTGGAATGGTGAA
>JAHXHU010000137.1 GCA_025656375.1 Candidatus Thiodiazotropha sp. (ex Ustalcina ferruginea)
GGGGCTGTACCCGCCTCATCCGGCGTCGCGTCCTCTGACGGTGGGGTCGCACCACCCCCATGCCCTTCGGCGTGGACGTTGTTGTCATCCCTCCAGGCGTCCGATTGCATGCGCACCGTCGCCACCGAGGTGATCGGCAGGCGCCGGGCATTATAGTAAACTATGTGCTCCGGATCGATCAGACGCATCACCGCCGGGATCACCCGATCCATCAGCGGCACCTTGAGTTGATAACCGTAGGTAACCTTGACCTTCAGCAGGTTGGAGTCCTGGATGTTGACGCCACTGCTGCCCACGTCTCGGCTGCGCCAGCGCAGGTGGCTGTTGGGGATGCCGAAATGGACATCGTTGGTGCGGGGATCAACGATCTCACGGCCAAAATCGTCGAACGCCTCCACCGTGGGATTGATGATCTCGATCTCGGTGAAGCGGGGGTCCTGGACATCGAGACTGGCACGGGTGATCGCGGCGATCGCCTTGCGTGGGCTGCCGTCACCGCCGAACAGGGGTGCCAGGCGCAGGCCCAACGCTTTACGCATGGGATCGCTCTGGGCATGGGAGACCGCGCCTTTGCGCGCCGCCTCGAAGGTGGCGTAGTTGAGGGTGGTCTTGGCGTCGTAGAGCAGGGAGGTCTGCAAACCGCCCAGGCCCATCAGCAACAGGGCCGGCAGCGAGACCAGTAGCTCCGTCATCGCCGAACCGCGATGGCGACTGAACAAACGGCTCAAGTTCCCTTTGATTGGCATCCCTGTCTCCTTTGATCCGATCATTTAAATCGATGTAAACATCATTTTCCGTTGCGCCGAAAACTACCTCTTTTCATCCGGTCAATGAACAGGGCTGGGTCATTGGAAAGCGGATTTCAGAAAAATCACACACGGTTATGTGACGGTCATCACATTTATAGTGAGAACAATGCCAAGGATTTTGCCGTCACCGCTGCATCCGGTGTGAAGCGGGCGGTTGATGAAGATGGCATTACTTTTCTGATACAGCCAGCCAATAAAATGCAGCCTGCCGCAAAGGTTCCGACTTCACCTCCACAAATTACAATGATGGGAACGGCTGATGCCAGTTCAGAAAATTGTATACATGGTGGTGAAGCAACAGTGGAATACGATGACTCTACTGGCCATATTCATACAGCACATCTTACGAACTGCAGTTATGGAGAAGGCATTCAAAACTCACTGGTTAGGCCTCAAGATTACTTGAGACTGTGTATCAGGGATAGTCTAACCACTTCAGTAAGCGGGTGGCCGAACTTTGAGGAAGATGTTGACCCACAGCACACGAACGGTATTGACTGGGTGTGGCCACAATACGGACAAGCTCAGTCTACGGCTCAAGGCGCTGAGCAGTCGGGCGCATCCGTGTAAGGTGATCGTCGCTTTGGCCTACAAGATGGCGTGATAGTGAACAAGTGCTTGGAGGTTTTAGTGTGAATGGAGCGATTCAGCGATCCTACTTGATCGCTCCATTGACTCAGCAGTACGCAATACATGCATGGATGAGCGAGCTAAGCATCCAATAGATCGGTCAACGCACGAAACAGATCTGTTTCAGTCAGCATGCCTGCTACATGTTGATCGTCGCCAATGACCGGCAGGCAACCAATTCGGTTGTCATTCATCTGCTTGGCCGCGGACGCGAGAGGAGCGCCTGCTGAGGTTGTGTATACAGGCGTATGCATGACTTCTGCGATTTCTACGGGGGCCTCTTTGAAGTAGCGTGCCGCCAACTGTAAGTCGCGCCGGGTAACGATACCAACGACCTGGTTTTCCTTATCGACGACCGGCAGGTGATGCATGTTCTTTTTTTCCATGATCTCAAATGCCAGGTCGTAGTTGTCTTCTTGCTGAACGGTAACGGGTGCTGAACTCATATAGTCACTTACCAGCATCGGTTTCTCCTTTGGGGGGTAATTGTTATGCCTATCTACTTAGATAGGATTCTGCTGAATGTATATACAAACTGTAGACGAGAAAACCCTTCCCTGAATAAGCAAGTCACCCTGTTTGTACATATAAATCGAGTGATTGGCTCAATTTTCAACGGATGTTGTTGGTTGTGATAATCCAGGGAATGGGAACCATCAACAGGCCTCAAATTAGGATTGTCACGACTGATTTATATCATACGAAAGATAAAACAGACACATTCAGCCTGAAAAAACAGTAAATATGTTCCATACTAGGTACTTAGGACTGGAAAGTAAGAGATTAGAATAAGGGGAAAATTGATGCCGAAGATTAGTAAGTCGAGTAAGAAACTACAACACAAGATTCAAAAGAAGCTGAAGAAGTTATTCGTTAAATCTGACAACCACGATGCACTGATGACAAGGGTTGATGCATTGGAGAAGGAATTCGGTGAGCTTCGTCAGATGCTTGAGGGGGGGGCTAAGAAAGTCGTACCGGCCCAAAAAAAACCGGCTGTGAAGAAACCTGCAGTGAAAAAACCCGCGGCAAGGAAAGCTACAGCACCGAAAGCGAATAACAATCTTCAGAACATCAAAGGTATCGTGTTGTCATAGAGAAAAAATTACATGAATATGGTGTTAACAGCTATGATCAGATCGCTGCCTGGAGCGACACGGAAGTAGAGGATTTCTCGCAAAAGTTGAACTTCAAAGGCAGGATTGAGCGTGAGAAATGGGTGGAGCAGGCGAAGGAGCTGGCTGGTAGCTAACTAGTGTAGTGTCCTGAATAAAATATTCATTTATAATTCCCAGTGTTCCGGTTTATGGCAAAGGAAGGAAAAAATGAATTCAGCAGTT
>JAHXHU010000380.1 GCA_025656375.1 Candidatus Thiodiazotropha sp. (ex Ustalcina ferruginea)
CTTCATCATCGCATAACCACTCCACATCGGGAAAGACTTGCTTCAATTCCTCTTCGGTGATCTGGTTGTCGAGTACTTTGAGATTCAATGAAATATCATCCTCACCCCAAAGTGTCAATACAACAGAGTCTGTGCGACGTTGTCCATCTTCGGTGAAAACCAACCAGAAAATTGGCCCGATAACAACGAAGAATGTCAGGATGCGTTTATAAAATGAGGGGAGTTTTAAATTCATATAGTCACTTGTGAAATGGGTAAGACATCAATGGCACTTACTTAAGAAGAAAAGCCGCAAATGGACGCTAATCACCGCAATTGGCCTATACAAGGATAACGCTTATTTGGCGTTAATTCGCGGTGATTTGCGTTTGTTTGCGGCAGATCTTCTCGTGTGAGTTTCTGAGGCACGGCTAATGACGATGCTCGAATCTCTTAAGTAAGTGCCCTTCGGGTAAGACATAATAATGCACACTTTATCGTGTTGCGTCATCCTGGCGAATGCCGGGATCCAGAGAAATGATCAACTGACTGGATCCCAACATTCGCCGAAATGACGAACTATATGGTATCTGGATAGATACCAGCTAGATAGATGGCTACTTGTTTTCCCTGTTGTCGATCAGATTGTCAACGACTGAAGGATCAGCCAGGGTAGAGGTATCACCCAGATTCTCTAGCTCATTTGCGGCGATCTTGCGCAGAATCCGGCGCATGATTTTACCAGAACGAGTCTTAGGTAGACCTGGCGCCCACTGGATGAGATTGACCTTGGCAATAGGTCCAATTTCAGAACGTACCAGTTTTACCAATTCGGCCTTTAGTTCATCGCTACTTTCTATACCTGCCATCAGTGTGACATAGGCGTAGATACCCTGACCGGTCAATTTATGGGGATAGCCTACAACCGCAGCTTCAGCAACCATATCGTGCAGTACCAGGGCAGACTCAATTTCTGCGGTACCCAGACGGTGGCCTGATACATTCAATACATCATCTACCCGGCCTGTGATCCAGTAGTATCCATCCTCATCACGGCGAGCACCGTCACCGGTAAAGTAGTAACCGGGATACAGAGCGAAATAGGTTTCAAAGAAGCGTTTGTGGTCACCATACAAGGTACGCATCATGGATGGCCAGGGCTGCTTGATTGCCAGATTGCCTGCTGCCGGGTTGCCATCGATCTCAACACCTTGGTCATCCAGTAGCACAGGCGCAACACCGAAGAAGGGGATAGAGGCAGAACCCGGTTTCAATGGTGTTGCACCGGGTAGTGGGGTCAGCATGTGAGCACCGGTTTCGGTTTGCCACCAGGTATCGACAATGGGGCAGCGCTCGTCACCGACCACGCGATAGTACCACTCCCATGCCTCGGGATTGATCGGTTCACCGACTGTGCCAAGCAGGCGCAGGCTGCTGCGTTTGGTCTTCTTTACCGGTTCTTCACCAGCGCTCATCAGAGAACGAATGGCAGTTGGTGCTGTATAGAAAGTGGCGACATTGTGTTTGTCGCAGACCTGCCAAAAACGGGAGATATCGGGATAGGTGGGGATACCCTCAAACATCAGGCTGGTGGTGCCATTAGCCAATGGACCGTAGACAATATAGGTGTGACCGGTTACCCAGCCCATATCAGCGGTACACCAGTAGACTTCACCATCCTTGTAGTCGAACACTAGCTTGTGAGTCATGGCTGCCTGTAGCAGATAACCACCTGTCGTGTGAAGCACACCTTTTGGCTTACCCGTAGATCCTGAAGTGTAGAGAATAAACAGGGGATCATCGGCCCCCATCTCTTCAGCCGGGCAGTCTGAAGAGGCACTGGACATGGCTTCGTGATACCAGACATCACGATCGTTGTTCCACTCTACCGGATCACCACCACGCTTTACGACCAGGCAGGTATGCACATTGGGGCACTGGGCAATGGCTTTGTCGGCATTTGACTTCAGCGGTACTTTCTTGCCACCACGCATTGATTGATCAGCGGTAATCACCACCTGGCAGTCTGAGTCGAGTATTCGATCGCGCAGGGCATCTGGTGAGAAGCCACCGAACACAATCGAGTGGACAGCACCGATCCGGGTACAGGCGAGCATGGCCACGGCAGCCTCAGCGACCATCGGTAGGTAGAGGGAGACTCTGTCTCCCTTTTTTACACCGCGAGATTTCAATACATTGGCGAACTTGCTGACCTCTTCATGGAGTTCACGATAGGTGATCTTACGATCCTCATCCGGGTTGTCACCCTCCCATATGATGGCTACCTGATCGCCCCGACTCTCCAAATGACGATCGAGGCAGTTGTAGGAGACATTTAATTTGGCACCTTTAAACCACTCAATATGCAGGTCGTCCTTGCCAAAACTCCAATCAGTGACCTTGTCCCATTTTTTGAACCAAGTGACATACTTATCTGCTTGTTCCGCCCAAAAGGCATCAGGATCGTCGATCGACTGCTGATACATCGTCTGATACTCCGCATCACTGATATTCGCCTGTGCTGCGAATTCGGCAGGGACGGGGTAAATCTTGTTTTCTGACATTGGATTCTCCTCAACGGTGGTTATTCATTCTCAACAGCAGGAAAGTGTAAGTCTGTTTCTTAAGTAAAAAGAAACTGACTTTTTAAAACCCAAAGCAATATTCCGAATAGATAAAATACTACTGTTGTTTTGTCTCATCCGCTGCCGGCCATGGATAGCGAATGCGCAGGCTGGTAGACCCCGGTAGGCGTAGGGCCCGGGCAGGTATCCGTTGTCGCGAAGCGGC
>JAHXHU010000014.1 GCA_025656375.1 Candidatus Thiodiazotropha sp. (ex Ustalcina ferruginea)
CTGCGTGATCACCTCGCAAGCTCGTGACCACTACGCTGTCAGCTCCCAAATGACTCGACGGCGTGTCGGGATGCCCTCTGCAGGTCTCCTGAGCCGCTACGCGACAGCGGATACCTGGCCGGGCCCTACGCCTGCCGGGGTCTACCAACCTTCGCTTCGCTCTCCAGGGTTGGTAGCGAATGTCGCTCACTGGGGTCTGGCAGAGGGCGAATGCATGACTTACTCCGTAGGTTTTCGTGCACCATGCCTGCAAGAAATGGCTTCAGCCTGGTTCGACGCCACAATAGAAAGCCGACTGCCGCAGCGTCGCTATCGTGATCCACCCCTTCAACCTCAGGCTGCACCAGGGGAGATCCTGCCCTCCTCACTGAATGAGTTCAAAGCGCACCTTCACTCCTGTCTGCAAAGCAGCGATCAAGACGATCGATGGTTTGGCCGTTTCATTACCGAAGAGAAAGATCATCTGCAGGTATTTCCCCGTGAACAACCCATGACGGAGCATGCATTTCTCAACCATTTTCGGGAACAGGCTGTTATCCATCGCCACGGTTACACCCGCATGGCCTTCACCTTCAGTCGACTCGAGAGCGACGGTCATGACACCCTGTATGCAAATGGACAGCACTACACCCTACCCAGTGATTCAGGAGATTTCCTACCCGTTATCACACACTACCGTACACTTCATTTCGGCTACCTGCAGGAGTGGCTCGAACAACCGATTTACCTTGCCCTGCTCTGCCAGCTCTATAATGACGGACATTTACAGTTTGCCGATGAAACAGCCTGAATACACCATCAGAGAGGCTCGATGGCCTGATGAGCGTGAACTACTGCGTCAAGTCAGAGAACCCGTTTTCGTCACCGAACAGGGTGTACCCCTGGCCATGGAGTGGGACGATGATGACATTATGGCCTACCATCTCCTGGCGCTGGATGAACAGCAACAACCGATCGCCACTGCCCGCTTGTTGGGTACAGGGCAGATAGGACGTATGGCGGTACTCCCAGACTGGCGTAACCAGGGAATAAGAATAGCACTATTGTTAGCGCTTGTAAAGCGTGCCGATTCAATGGGTTTGGAAAGACTCTTCCTACATGCCCAGACCAGCGCAGAATCTTTCTATGCCCGAGCAGGCTTTGCCCCGATGGGTATACCCTTCATGGAGGCCGATATCCCACACCAGAAAATGGGCTTTTCTCTCAAGGAAGAAGATCAAGAAGAGCTATTCCTGGCCAGTTTGGGTGAAACCTCCGATCTCTATTACCTGCACACCCTTGAAGACCATCAGATACATCAGATACATAGCACCACAATGGTACGACAGGCAAAACGCTACCTCTGTCTATTCAGTCAGGTGATTGATCCACAAATTTTGGATAAACCGTCATTTATAGAAGCGACCAAGAACCTGGCAATGCGCTCGCGTTTCAGCCGTATCCGAATCCTGCTACAGGATAATAGACTCGTTGTGCAGCATGGCCATCAGCTTGTCGAACTGGCTCAACGACTCTCATCGGTTATCGAAATCCGCATACCTGGCAAAGAGTACCTGGATTATCCGGAAAACTTCATGCTGGTTGATAATTGCGGGTACATACATAGAAAACCAGCTGAAAATTTGTTGGGAGTCGCCTGCTACAGCGATCGACACAAGGTAAATCGGATGCAAAGCATTTTTGATGAAGCTTGGGAGGATGGGGTTCCAGATCGCGAGTTGGCAAGATTGCATCTATGATTTCATAATTGATAATGGGTGATCTGAACTATCCCGTCAAACAGACCCACGATTGATATCGTCACTATCCAAACAGATGTATTCCCAACAGGATGGCGCAAAGACTACAAAGGCATCGTCAACCGAGAAATATATAAACATGATTTGAAGTAAGCTATATGACATGGATTCAACTCACTCGTGCAGCCGGTGGATTGATTCCTCATTCTATCTAAATCATCCAGTAAAATATTGGGCTGTAGCCAGACCTATTACAGGCATTCCTGCGGTGAGTTATGTGATTTGCCCTAAGTCATTATTCTGGCATCATAAGCCTCAAGCAGATAACTATTGCATAAGGCAGGGATTTGCAACATTTTTTACTTGGAATCTGATAACAATGAAAATATTACAACCCGTGACGAAAGTACTTTTGACACTCTTCATTGTACTTCTAGTTGCAGAGACTCTCTTACGTCTGGTTGAAAGTCACTTATCAGGTAATGTTGCACATATTCAAGAGATCCCTGAACTCTCAGCACAATACGATCAATATAGTGAACCGGGTATACTCTTTTTGGGCAACTCGTTATCGAACAATGCCATCGACGCCCCCCTATTTCGATCTGAAATGGATGAGCAGGGTGTGGTTTTTTCAGTAATCGAGAAAATAGTACCCGATGCGACAACCATTTGGTCCTGGTCGTGTATCTTACGTAATCGCATATTCGAGCTGGACAACAAGCCAAATACAGTCTTTATAGGATTTGCCTGGAATCAACTCTCTGACCAGTCACGGTTGCTGCCTACTCGGCTGGGGGGGTTTTTCTGTACAAATACCGATCTGATGCACCTGGCCCAGCAAGCAAGAGTAAGCAGCGCAGAAATTGGTGAGTTTCTCACAGCATCCACATTTCGGATGTTTACCCATCGCGAGATAATTCGCAATCGGGTAGCCGGGGGTCTCTAACCCCCAGCCCCCACAACACCCTGCATGCGGCTCCGCACAGGGCGTTTCACTTGGAATGGTGAAGC
>JAHXHU010000202.1 GCA_025656375.1 Candidatus Thiodiazotropha sp. (ex Ustalcina ferruginea)
CTGGCGCAAGGCACGGCGGGTCTACAGTCTCGCCTCACGGCTGCCGGGGACTAACCGCCTCGGCTTTCAGCCTTCCATGGCGCTCAGCGGGAGCACTATACTCAAGAGATTCAACGGATGATGGCGTTAAAGAAACACAACCCCGGGGTACGTGAAGAAGAGATCCAACTCCTGCAGGATCAAGGGATGGCATTGCATCAGCATCTTCAGTCAGCCCGGCTTCGTTTGGACGCCATTCGTATGATCGTCACATTAGCCTAGTGTGAATGGTACTTGCTTAAGAGACTCGAGCATCGTCATTAGCCGTGCCTCAGAAACTCACCAGAGAAGATCTGCCGCAAATAAACGCTAATCACCGCGAATTAATGCCAAATAAGAGTTTTCCTTGTATCGGCCAATTGCGGTGATTAGCGTCCATTTGCGGTTTTCTTCCTGAGTAAGTGTCATTGATCCTAGGAGCCTGTCGGATCAGTGAAAAGCTGATCGATAGGAAATGGCCTGCAAATCCCATATCCCTGAGCGTAATCGACGCCTATCTCCCGTAGTCGACACAATATAGCTTCATTCTCGACGAATTCCGCAATCGTCTCCAACCCCATGATATGTCCAATTCGATTAATGGCATCCACCATCGATTCGTCGACACTGTTTTCCAACATCTCTTTAACGAATGCACCATCAATCTTAAGATATTCCACAGGCAGTTGCTTCAGATAGCCAAACGAAGAGAGGCCACTACCAAAATCATCGAGAGCGAATTTACAACCAAACCGTTGCAGTGTGCGCATAAAGCGTTCTGCAGATGTAAGGTCGGAGATGGCTGCCGTTTCTGTGACTTCAAAACAGAGCATCCTTTTCGGAATCTCATACTCACGAATCTTCTCCAAGATCATCTGCAGCATCTGTTCATCACACAATGGGTGTCCCGACAGATTGATAAAGTAGCGCCGCCCGGAGGAGATTGAGATCTCCCGGTTTTCAGTAATGAATTGTATTAGACGGTCTATCACCCATCGATCGACGCTTGGCATTAGATCGAAACGTTCAGCGGCGGGTATGAATGCGCCAGGCAGAATCAAACCACCCGTTTCGTCCAACATACGGATCAACACCTCCACATGTGGGAGTGAACCATCATTGCCACTGATCGACTCAATTGGCTGTACATAGAGGGTAAAGCGATTTTCATCCAATGCACTGCGTATATGCGTTACCCATTGAGCCTCACCATGACGCTTGGCAGCTGAACTCTCAACTGGATGGTAGATGTGTATTTTGTTTCTTCCCTCCTCCTTGGCAGAGCAACATGCTGTATCGGCAAAACTAAGGATCTGCTCTATCCCCTCACACTGATCGTTGATGGGAATCATGCCAATACTGATACTTTGTGAAAAGGTTTTATCGCCCCAAGCGAACCTAAACCCTTGCACAGAGAGACGTATGGTGTGCGCTATCCGCTCAGCCGCTTCCAGAGAACATTTGCTCAGTAGAATACCAAACTCATCACCTCCCAACCTGGCCAGCAGATCACTGTTGCGGATCGAACGTTTGATCAATGAGGCAAGCTGATGCAGCAGTTCATCACCTGCCACATGACCAGAATTATCGTTAACTATCTTGAAGCGGTCGATATCGAGGTAGAGCAGACAATGCTCACCCCCCTCACGACTCGCCTGGTCCAATAGCTCCGACAGTTGGCGATCGAACTCAGCACGATTGAAGAGCCGTGTTATCGGATCATGACTCGTCTGCCAACTCAACTGGGCTGCAAGCTTTCGTGACTGACTGGTATCCTTGAACACCAGCACCATACTCTCAAGATTGCCCTGCCCATCATTGAGTCGGGTAATTGTTTGTTGTATCGGTAATCTCAGGCCTTCCCTATGCATCAGTATCAGTTGCTGACTTTCATTATTGAAAATCTGCTCAATCGAGAGTGAGCTATGCTTGGTACCCGATTCATCGCAAACTCGGTAGATCTCTGTCAATTGACAACCGATGATGTGTCGGCTTTGATAACCAGTCATTCCCTCTGCTGCAAGATTCACAAATTCAACATTACCGTCTGCATCGAGCAGAATAACGGCATCCTCAACCGAAGAGAGCATCGCCCTGGTACGCTGCTCCTGAATCGCAACCATCGAGTCCAGATCACTGATCTGTACCAGACAGTATCCTGGATGCATCATCAGTGGCTTGACACTCACTTGAACGCTACGCTTTTCATCGAAATTGAAAAGATGTCGAGAACTGGCCAGTGAGGGTGAATTGGATTGTTGTGAGGCACTCTCTTGCGGATGCTGGACAGCAGCCTGCACCATTTGTGAAAAGCGTTTTCCCGCAAGTTGTGGTATCAGCTCTTCTATCGACTGACCCAATGCATCTTGATCAGGCATACCAATGCTATCTGCCAAGCAACGATTCCAGGCTACTACCAACTTTTCAGCATTGAGGAGGCAGAGACCCACATCACATGCTTCAATGACCTCCTGCAGTTGCACGACGGCATCCACAGAAAAAGGCCCGGATTGACAAGTCTCTACTGACCCGTTCCCCTGCACAATAAAAACACCCCCCCAATAGAACACTCAGTGTGGCGAAAACTGAGCAATCTTTACAACAAACTAAAGCTGATTGCTTACACGCCTGATCATCTCTTCCTTGGTAATCCCCCCAAAAAATAACGGGGTTCAAAAGTAGAATTTTCCAATTATGATTACGAAAAGGAGAATCTACAATGAAGAAGTCCC
>JAHXHU010000326.1 GCA_025656375.1 Candidatus Thiodiazotropha sp. (ex Ustalcina ferruginea)
GCAACTGCTGAATTCATTTTTTCCTTCCTTTGCCATAAACCCGGAACACTGGGAATTATAAATGAATATTTTATTCAGGACACTACACTAGTAACTAAAACTCGGCCGCTCACCCTTTGCCAGATAGTATGGCATCATCTCTTCAGCCAGCTTGCCCAGGGTTTCTGCCCGATTGGATGGATTGGGGTGGGTACTCAGAAATACCGGCATACGCCCACCAGAAACCTGCCCCATCTTGCGCCACAGGGTTGCTGCAGCGCGTGGATCGTAACCTGCTTTGGCTGCTATTTCGATACCTATACGGTCTGCCTCCGCCTCTGCGGTACGGCTGTTAGGCAGGTCAATGGCTAATTTGGCGGCTAACATTGAACCGGCCAATACCGTCTGGTTTTCAGTCGACGCGGCCACAGCCACCATACCCAGCTGACTGGCTAGTGCCACCGACATCTTCTCAGCGGTGTGTTTTGCCAGGGCGTGTGAGATTTCATGGGCCAACACCTGTGCCAGCTCATCATCGGTCGGTTCAACCCGTTCAACCAAGCCGCTATAGAGCGCCATCTTTCCACCGGCCATGGCCCAGGCATTAACGGTTTTCGGATCATCGATAATCTTCATACTCCAGGCCCACTGTCGGGTCTCTGGACGCATTTCGATTGCCTGGGCAAGCAGGCGGCCGGTAATTCGCTCAACCCGTGTTATCAGGGCCGGATTATTATCCAACTTACCCCCTTCCTGGTAGGGCTTGAGCATTTCCACATAGGCGGTCTTGGAAGAGTTGATAGCTGCCTCTTCACTGATGATCATCAGTTGTTTGCGCCCGGTTGGGCTGGTTGTGCAGGCGATCAGCAACAAAAGCGCAGTGGCAACCGGTAATCGGTGAAACAGCCTCATAGAAAATGATCCTAATTATGCTTTATTCGATATTCTGGATCTGCTCTCGCATCTGTTCGATCAGCACCTTCATCTCCACCGCTGAACGGGTCACATCCACACTATTGGATTTTGAGGTCAGGGTATTGGCCTCCCGGTTAAGCTCCTGCATCAGGAAATCGAGTCTTCGACCAACAGGCTCATCAGCCTGCAAGACACGCTCTACCTCTTCGAGATGGGTTTCAAGGCGATCCATCTCCTCATCTACATCGAGCCGTTGCGCCAACAAGACCATCTCCTGCTCCAACCGTATCTCATCCAGTTCTTCCATCGCTTCCGTCAGACGATCACGTATTCTGCTTCTAACCGTCTCCAGCACATCCGGCATCAGACTGCGCACCTGAACGACCTGAGCCTGCAACCCGACACATCGATTTCGAATGATTTTACTCAACCGCTCACCCTCACGCAGGCGATTGTCGATAAGACTGTCTATTGCTGTCTCCAGCAATATCATCGCCCGCTGTTTGACCGGCGTAAAATCCTGCTCCTGCTCTTCCAGTACGCCAGGCCAGCGCAATAGATCCGATGAACCGAGGTTGTTACCCACTTCCATTAAATCCGCCAATTGCTGTTCAGCACTCAACAGCTGCTCAACCAATCGCTGGTTGACCTGTAATCCCGCCTCGGCCATTCCACCTGGCTTGAATTTCAAACTGACATCCAACTTGCCCCGTCCCAGACGGGCATTCAGTCTCTCCCGTACCGATGACTCCAACACGCGCAACTCCTCAGGCAAACGCAGAAAAGCCTCCAGATAGCGATGATTTACAGAGCGGATCTCCCAGCTCAAAATACCCAGGTCTCCCCGGTACTCCTCCCGTGCGAAGGCCGTCATACTGCTGATCATATATACATGCCTAAGATCTATCGATATTATTGAGAAACATCATACCCGACATTTGTTCAACAGGCATTGCCACTCCTTCAGGATTCGCAATAAAGGCCGCTAAACTTGGATATGAGTGATAAATATGGGATTCCGACCATCCAATGGCAATGATCCTTTAACCAATTATTTGATGAATATCACTTTTTCCCCACCTGATGGTCGAAATCCTCAATCAGCAGAAGTAATTCTGTTAAAAGACCTTATAATCAGTGGGATGGTCTTCCTATCTCTGACAGTGACACAACCACGACGGAACCTGCATGGATAAGCTCCGAGACAGTCTGCCGGAAGGTACAGAAATCGACTGTTACGTGATCATGAAGGTGGTCGCGAGCGGTGGTTTCAGCCTGATTTATTTGGCTGAAGATGAAGATACTCAGGATGAGGTTATCATTAAAGAGTTTCTACCGAAAAAACTCGCCAAACGGGGAAGCAACGGCAAGGTTATACCGCTCGACAAAAAACAGGCCGATAATTTCAATCGCAGTCTGCGTCTGTTTTATCAGGAGGCAAAGGTACTGGCCTCGTTGCGTCACCCCAATATTGTGCAGGTAAGAGGGTTTTTTCTGGCTAATAACACGGGTTATCTGGTGATGGACCACGAGCGGGGAAAAAATCTCGCAAGCTACATAAAAAAGCGCAGCGGCAGTCTCAGTACTCGCTTCATTCTAACCGTATTTCCGCCAATACTGGATGCCCTTAGCCAAATCCATTCACGCGATTTACTGCACCTGGACATCAAGCCCAGCAATATCCATCTTCGTACGGGGGGAAATCCGCTGTTACTCGATTTTGGTGCTGTCCACGAAGTCCAAAACGCAAGTGAGTCTTCGATCTCGTGATGTCTTTTATGCGTCCCAGGCATAAAAGACACTCGATCTTTGACAGCCTATTCATGCCCCTGCCGTCC
>JAHXHU010000396.1 GCA_025656375.1 Candidatus Thiodiazotropha sp. (ex Ustalcina ferruginea)
GGACTAAAAGCGTTGATCAGATACTGGAAAAAGTGGGGCGAGCCACGGTTGTATTGCAAAATGGATAATATGTTTAGGACACTACACTAGTTACGGATAATCTGACGATACGGAGATTAGAAAAACGCTTCAGCATATCCCTGTTCTGTTCCCACCATACCGTGGCACTACGATCCGCATAAAGATAGACAATAACCTGCTTCGCTTTCCCACAAGCACGCCGTAACCGTTTTTCATCCAGTTGTCCCAGCTCTATCCAGAGCTCTATCTCATCGCTCAGGCTCCTCTGCCATAGATCAGGCTCACTATCGCTACTCAGTCCTTTTGTAAAACTCAGTGCATCATTGGCATTGAGTGCAAATGCAAGGAGACGCACCATCATACGCTCATCGGTCTCTGAAGGATGACGAGCCAAGGTCAGACTGTAACTCTGATAGTGATGTCTATCCATATCAGAAATCTGTAAATCTGTTTTAAAAATAGTCGCTTTTAGTGCCAATCGAATGCTGCCATGTTTGAGGTGTCTCCATTAAAGATGACTAAGAACGGTTTTTAAGGGGAATAAAGTTCCGGCGAGATGGCCCCATATAGACTTGACGCGGACGACCGATTCTCTGCTTGGGGTCACTCATCATCTCCATCCAGTGAGAAACCCAACCTACCGTTCTCGCGATAGCGAACATCACCGTAAACATATTATTGGGGATATTCAATGCACGATAGATAATACCCGAATAGAAATCCACATTCGGATATAATTTTCGCTCAAGAAAATAGTCATCTTTCAGTGCAATCTCTTCCAGTCTTAGTGCCAATTCAAACATTGGATTATTACTATCCGCAAGTTCGTCTAACACCTTTTTAGACATTTCACGCAAAATATTCGCACGGGGATCGAAATTTTTATAGACACGATGGCCAAATCCCATCAAACGAAAGGAATCCTTCTTATCTTTCGCCTTGTCAATATAGTGGTCAATATGTGATACATCACCAATTTCTGTCAACATATTTAATACAGCCTCGTTCGCTCCACCATGGGCAGGACCCCAGAGCGATGCAATCCCTGCTGCGATACAGGCGAACGGATTGGCCTGAGAACTACCGGCCAGCCTGACTGTGGAGGTACTGGCGTTCTGTTCATGATCGGCATGTAGAATAAACAACAGATTCATCGCCTGAATGGCTATTGGATGTGGTTGATACGACTCGCAAGGTGTTGCAAACATCATCTGCAGTAGATTGGCGCAATAAGAGAGATCATTACTGGGATAAATAATCGGCTCACTGATATTGTGTTTGTAGCTGGCAGCCGCAATGGTTGGCATTTTAGCTATCAAACGATGAGCAGATATCTCGCGATGTCGGGGATTATTGATATCCAGTGAATCATGATAGAAGGCCGATAGCGATCCCACTACACCCACCATGATAGCCATCGGATGAGCATCATAATGAAAACCACCAAAGAAATCCTTGAGGTTTTCATTCAGCATGGTGTGGTGAGTAATGATTTCGTCGAACGCCTGCAATTGAGTGCTGTTCGGCAATTCACCATACAACAACAAGTAGGCGACCTCGACATAATCTGCCTCTGCTGCTAACTGTTCGATTGGATATCCCCGATACTCCAGAATCCCCGCCTCTCCATCAATGTAGGTAATATTGCTTTCACAACTCGCCGTTGACATGAATCCCGGATCATAGGTAAACAACCCCTGATCCCGATAGAGCTTGGTAACATCAATGGCTGGAGGACCTTGAATGGGTTTTCTAACTGTCAGCTCAATACCATTATCGGACGTATCTTCCTGTTTTAAATAGTATTTATCAGTCATTGTTATTCTCCCGACATTTTTTTACGACTAAGCCTCGACTAAACAAAATATAGAGCAAAACAAAGAGTAAGGGGTTTGTTGTTAGACAGGTTGGGGATGACGATGTTCTGCTTCGGCTTGAGCGCTATATAGCTGAGGCACGTCGACAGCGGTTACTCGGTAACTTTTCGACGCAATGCTTTCTGCCGGCCACGAAGGTTTTTGTTATCTAAGCGTCGCCGACGTGAGGCTTTTGTCGGCTTAGTGGCAATCCGTCTTTTTTGACTCACTGTCACGCTGTGAATCAATGTTTGGAGGCGCTGCAAGGCATCTTGCCGATTCTTCTCCTGATCTCGATAGCGTTGCGCTTTGATCACAATAACACCTTCTCGACTGATTCTTTTATCCCTTAGTTTCAACAGCCGCTGTCGATAGGCCTCCGGCAATGAAGATGTTGTAATGTTAAAACGCAAATGGATTGCAGAAGCAACCTTGTTGACATTCTGCCCACCTGCCCCTTGCGCGCGGATAGCGCTAAACTCGATCTCACTGTCCGGGATCACGATTTGATTGGAGATTTTCAATGCCATATGCTCTCACATAGAATGTTAACAATCACTATGGAATTCATTGATAATAACCGAGCCTCAAGATACATGCCATTAGGTAACAAATCGTCATTTCCGCTAACTGGCAGACTTATTGTCTATCGCAAAAAATACAGATACAGATGAAAACAAAGACATGCAAGAAACAACCTTGCAGACTCCTGGTGTCCTACACTAGATTTGTAGCCAACACGGCCAGTGGTGAAAACCAAGAGAGTCTTTGATCTCATGATGGATTTCGGGACTTCCAAGTCCCCGAAATCGACTCGATCTTCGACAACCTGTTATGGCCCCGGAC
>JAHXHU010000279.1 GCA_025656375.1 Candidatus Thiodiazotropha sp. (ex Ustalcina ferruginea)
ACTGTTATTCGGGGATCCACCAGATCCCGATATTTCACCACTTCAATCCAGGCTGCTATTCTCATGAATATTTATGGGACAGCAGTGATAAAATACTAACTATTTTTGGTTGGCTCTAATGATTGATATTGACTGGGACAAGAAATTCGAACTCGGCCATGAACGGATCGATTTCGAGTACAGGGTATTCCTGGATCTGATCCGTACCACCTCTGTTGAGGTAGGCAATGGTAGTGGCAAGGAGCGTATACTAAGACTACTCAATGAGATGGCGAAATAAGCCGATTTTCATTTCTATAGTGAAGAGAGTGAAATGCTCTCGAGTGAATATACTGATTATAAAGCGCATAAAAAGGAGCAATCCGACTACGATGATAGCGCCAACCATCCTTATCATTCGCTCCTATAGCACCATCATTATTCAGATCTAGGTCGAAGGCGACGCGAGATGTCTATGAAGCGCAGCTGATGGAGCAGAGTGAGGTGGATTTGATTGTTGATAGTTCGATGGAGCATCGATGCGGAAGCCGCTAGATTGTTATTAACCCGTATATGGTCTCCTCCCGTTTTGCAAGCCTTTGTGCAGTCGATGATAGGGACAGGATTGCTTCCGTATATCCGGCCTGTTTTTGAAGAGCACTATCTCTTCTGGCCTCAATGAAATCTGTGCGTATCGTCCTTATCGGCATATATTAGGTTACCGGATTAATAGTGTCCCGAAACGACCTCCAGAGACATAAGTGGCTGGCGGTCGTTTCTGGACGGAATATTCTAACCGCTCAGACGCTTATATTTGATGCGATGGGGTTGATCAGCCTCGGTGCCAAGACGGCCTTTGCGGTCCGCCTCGTAGTCGGCATAATTGCCTTCAAACCAGACCACCCCTGAATCACCCTCGAAGGCGAGAATATGGGTGGCGATGCGGTCGAGAAACCAGCGGTCATGGCTGATGATTACTGCGCAACCGGGGAAAGAGAGCAGGGCCTCCTCCAGAGCACGCAGGGTCTCTACATCGAGGTCGTTGGTCGGTTCATCTAGCAGCAATAAGTTACCGCCACGCTTTAGCAGCTTCGCAAGATGTACCCGGTTGCGCTCGCCACCGGAGAGATCACCGATGCGTTTCTGTTGATCGGAGCCCTTGAAATTGAAGTGGCCAACATAGGCACGGGACGGCATCTGAAACCGATCTACGATGATGATGTCCTGGCTATCCGAAATCTCCTCCCAAACCGTCTTGTTTGCATCCAGGGCATCACAGCTCTGGTCCACATAAGCAGTCTCCACACTCTCGCCTATGTGCATCTCTCCACCGTCAGGTTTCTCCTGCCCGGTGATGATGCGAAACAGGGTGGTCTTACCCGCACCATTGGGGCCAATGATGCCGACTATGCCACCCTTGGGAAGGTTGAAGGTAATGTCATCGTACAATACCCGGTCACCGAAGGCCTTTTTTAGTCCCTCTGCCTCGATGACTAGATCACCTAACCTCGGACCGGGTGGTATATAGAGTTCATTGGTCTCATTGCGTTTCTGGAACTCTTGAGATTGCAGTTCATCAAAGCGTTGCAGGCGGGCCTTACTCTTTGCATGGCGACCTTTGGGATTGGAGCGTACCCACTCCAACTCTGCCTTCATGCTCTTAACATGGGCTGCCTCCTCACGGGACTCTTGTTCCAGACGCTGCTCTTTCTGCTCCAGCCATGAAGAGTAGTTGCCCTCCCAGGGAATGCCATATCCTCGGTCTAATTCAAGTATCCATCCAGCGACATTGTCGAGGAAATAGCGGTCATGGGTGACGGCAACCACTGTACCGGTGTATTCGTGTAGAAAGCGTTCCAGCCATGCTACCGACTCTGCGTCAAGGTGGTTAGTGGGTTCGTCGAGGAGCAAGATGTCTGGGTTTTCAAGCAGCAGGCGACAAAGTGCTACACGGCGTCGCTCACCACCGGATAGGGTCTTAACATCCGCATCCCAGGGGGGGAGGCGTAAGGCATCAGCGGCAATCTCCAATTGACGTTGAATATTATGTCCGTCGGTGGCCTGGATGATATTCTCCAGTTCCGCCTGTTCCTTGGCCAAGGCATCAAAATCAGCGTCTGCTTCAGCATAGGCAGCGTAGACCTCATCGAGACGGGATAAGGCTTGTTTGACCTCCGCCAGGGCAGCTTCAACATTTCCACGTACGTCAGTGGTCTCATCCAATTGTGGTTCTTGTGGCAGGTAACCAACGCGGATACCGGCCTGAGGTCGTGCCTCACCCTCGATATCGGTGTCAACGCCGGCCATGATTCGCAGTAATGTCGATTTGCCTGCACCATTCAGACCAAGTACACCAATCTTGGCGCCAGGAAAAAAGGAAAGGGAGATATCACGCAGGATATGTTTTTTCGGTGGGACGATCTTACCCACCCGGTTCATTGTGTATATGTACTGGGCCATTGGATTTCGTAAAAAAATGAATGTTTAGAGTTAGGATGGCGCATAAGGCGCAACGAGTACGTATATCCTAGCATGGGAGAAGGGAAGTCAGATAGATATTCCCAGCTGATAGGGATGTGCTTTGAAAACGTTTGAAACGTACAAAACCTACACAGGTAGGAACTAAATAACTGAGGTACCTTGGTAATCTCCCCATTAATAATGGGACTCAAAAGTAGTCACTGTTAAGCTGTCTGAGCCAGCTTCTGTATCGGGGTGATTCCACCTAA
>JAHXHU010000051.1 GCA_025656375.1 Candidatus Thiodiazotropha sp. (ex Ustalcina ferruginea)
GTCGCCGCATCGATGATCACACTCTGTTCACGATGCTCACCCGCAGGCCGCGGATGTGGGGCAGGGCACCGAACTGGGTCTCCTCCACATACTGCAGCAGGCAGCCAGCGGCGCCGACGGCCAGGGGCTGGTCCTGGCAACCAAAACCGCCCAGATCACGGGTGCCGAACTGCCGGGTTAGCAGCTGCTCGGCGGAATCCAGGTCGAAATGCCAGGCCGGTCGTCGGGTCACTCCGCTGCGAAGGGTGATCTGCTCCGGCAGGGTTGAGTCCTCATCCAACAATAACTCCGCCGGATTGAGACGTTCCAACTCACCGCTCAGCGCTTCCAGGCCATCCAGTTGTTGTAGGGTGAAACGACCGCTGGCCAGATCCAGAGCCGCCAACCCATAGCCACTGTTCTGTTCATTAATCGCCACCAGCAGATTTTCCCGGCGCTCTTCAAGCAGGGCCTCATCGGTGAGGGTGCCCGGGGTGACAATGCGCACCACCTTGCGTTCTACCGGCCCCTTGGAAGTGGCTGGATCGCCAATCTGCTCACAGATCGCCACCGACTCACCCTGTTTTACCAGTCGGGCCAGGTACCCTTCAGCGGCATGATAGGGGACCCCCGCCATGGGGATCGGTTTGCCTGCAGACTGTCCCCGTTTGGTCAGGGTGATATCGAGTAGCCGTGCCGCTCTTTCTGCATCAGCGAAAAAAAGCTCGTAGAAATCCCCCATCCGATAAAAAAGCAGCATATCGGGATGATCACCCTTGATGCGCAAATATTGTTGCATCATGGGGGTATGCTGGGTTGATTTTTGGGCTTTGGCCATCGGACTGCTTAACCTAGAATCCGCAGTTGAACATGGATTTGAGGGAAATCCCGACGTATCTAGCAAGGCGTCGTTCGCCGTTAATGGCTATTCCCTTAACAAGAACGACAACGCAGCAGGATGCGTCGGGATTTTTCTCAAATTCGTGTAGCGTGACTGAACTCACCCAATGAGTGAGAGGGTAATCCATAATTTGGTTTGTCATATCATTAACTTACGAAAGATTTCATCGGTCAACTGCGGAATCTAGGTTTAAGGCTTATTCGAAGGTGTAGTGCTTTTCCACGTCCTTGAGGATATCCCAAGTACAATTCAGCCCGGCCGGGAAGGTCACCAGATCGCCCCGCCCGAACTCCTGGGGTTCACCCCCCTCAGGGGTGACGATCACCTTACCGCGCAGAAAGTAGCAGATCTCGGTCTTGTCATAGCTCCAGTCGAACTTGGAGACCTTCTTCTCCCAGATCGGCCAGTCATAGACACCCTGGATTTCAAGCTTCATGGAGGAGGGGCGGTGTTCGCAGCGTATTTGTAATTCAGTCATGTTATCCGTTTCGATCATTCTTAATGAGAGGGTACAGTGCTCATAGCGGACCCCCCATAAATCAGACCGGAGAGTGTACCCCGAAAGGAAGAGGAGGTTAACTCGGGATGCAGTTGGCGCGGCAGGCTGCACACTACGCGGTGAGTCACCTGCCGCACCACAAATGCCCAGATGGAGAGTAGATGACCCCTCTACAGCACCCTTTTGCAGCCGCTACCCTTACCAAACAGCCTACTGCGCATCGGCGTCATAACCATTGACCAACAGATCAATAGCCTCATCGTTGCTTCTGAATCCAGTTGAATGCGCTTTTACCGGATTAGCGAAAAGCCCGAAGTAGGTCCACTTCACATTGGGCAGTCTCACATTGATAAATTCAATCGTCCTGCGTTTGTTTTTATCCAAATGAGTGCATTTATTTTTGAACTTGGTCGTCAGATGGTAGGAAAGTACATCGTTGGGATCGGTGAATGCCACAATTTGTAGCGGATCATGGGAAACAGCTCTTTTTTTCAGGAACATCATCAGTCCCGGCCCACCACTCTCACAGGGGAATCGATTCAACCAGTTATTCTCTTTCTCACCCTCTTTTGGTGGTCTCACGTTACTGAGTGCCAGTAGGGGAAGCTGATTGGCATTCATAAAGACCTGTGTGGTGTTATTGGCCATTTTTTTCAAGCTTTCCAATCTATCATCCGTCAACTCGGTATCGGCATTTAAGTATTCGCAGGCACTATTGACCTGTGGGTCATCGACATCGGTAAGGTCTAACACGCACCCTAATGTATCGAATACGATTCGACTACCCAGACTGTCAGAGATAATGGAGTAATCATAATTGTCATCCATATCGGCAGCTGCAGAAATCCTCGATAAACCATCAGCGATGACACGTCGAATTGAAGTACCATAGTCGCCCAGATAGATAACAGGGTCCCCCAGATTCTGGTTGACGAATTTTTTCATCCAGCGGTTGATAAGGGCCCTGTCCGATTCGCGATTGACTCCTCCTTCGATGGGGATATGTTGATCATCAAGCTCTATGGTTTCGTAGTAGTCACCATCCAGTTCAAGTATTGTCTTTTGCAGAAGCTCGGTCGCCCTGTCCCAGGAGAGTTCGAACAGGTTAAGTATTTTGTTGTTATCCGGTGATCGATATTGTCGCCAGCCGATAAATCCGACGATGACTTCATTGATCCGCAGAGGACAGACACTCTGATAGGCATTACGTCGCTCATCGATTCTTTGTTTTTCTGCTTTGTGTACGCCCAGCATGGGTATGAACTAATGAGGTGAAAGTCCTCTGTAGGAAGGTCACCATCCTTAGCGATTTCAAGCTATTAGA
>JAHXHU010000243.1 GCA_025656375.1 Candidatus Thiodiazotropha sp. (ex Ustalcina ferruginea)
TTGTTGATCAATGACTTGTCACGATTTCATTGTATCAAAACAAGGGGGTTTTCAGGCCTTTCTCGTTAAGTATTTATGGGACAGCAGTGACCATTGGTATACATAAACAGCGGTCGAGCAATGGGGTAGCTGCGGTCGCTGGCAGTCTCTACGCTGGGGTTGACACACGCACTACCGGCCTCATTTTCGATGCAGGCCATTTTGATATGGTCCGTGGCATATGCCAGGCCGCTGTAACCGATTGCACAAGGTGTTTTCTCAACAAGATCCACGACATCCTTTGAACCATGCATATCGAGTGTTCCTTGGCGGAACTTGCCTTTCTTCCCAAGCACGGCCTTTTTAAAATAGGCATAGGTACCTGAATTGTTCTGGCGACTGACAACGACGATCTTATCGCTATCACAGCCTGGAACCGCCAGTCCTATATGGGACCATTTAGTCGCCTTGCCACCCCGGCCGAAGACCGATTTCAATTTTTCATAGGATAAGGATATTGCCGGATTATCTTTATGGACATAGACCGCAAGGGCATCATAACCAACCACATGCTCGATGGGGTCCTGACCTTTTTCCTTTGCCAATTTAATCTCTTTTGATTTCATTTTACGACTGGCATTGGCAATATCCACAGTACCGTTGATCATCGCCGCTATGCCTGTACCGGATCCCCCTCCGGAAACAGCCACTGCGACATTCGCATCGACATCCCGATAGGCTTCCGCCCATGCCTGGGCGACATTAACCAGGGTATCAGAGCCTTTGTTCTGAATAACGGTACGATCTGCCGCTTGCGCTGTGATAGCAAGTAACAGGGTAGTGGTTGCCAACGGGATGGCACTAAACAATTTTCTCTTCATGGATCATCCTCAAATGATTTTTACTTTTTAATTAACTTGTTTGAAACACTTAAGATCAGCGAGTACTTCTATCTGTTTTTTAAAATAATATTCACATTGATACTTCCCTATGTGTCGTTATGTCGTAAATTGATCAAGATGAATATTTCGAATTTTTTACAACTTTATTCTTTTATTGTTACAGGAGTATGACAGTGAAGAGTGGTGGATAAGTTATTTGCTGATCATCGAATTAAAAGTGAATTGATCACTCACTGGATTACAAGTGATCAGTTATTCAGCGAAATAATATTTGGACTCTGGTGTAATGTACTTCGATTATTAAGACATCCTAATACGCTGAACGCATTGGATTCGAACGATCCACTTAATCACTAATCCCAGTTTCGGAGCGGGTTAGTGGTTTTCGTTAACACTGACTACAATCGATGTGGTGGGTATTTTGATTAGATCAGTAAAATGAGTCATTTTTATCATCATGTAAAACATCTATAAAACCACATAAGATACTGTAATTAAAAAATAAACATAGTCACTTGCAGTTGCTGTCAATAAATCCCTGATATCCGAAATATTCAACGCCGATCCAATGAGAGACTAAAATAAAAGTAAGTAATATGGTGGGGCGGTCAGTGACTAAATGGTTCTTATCACTTCTATTCTCCTTGAGTCTACTGTTAGGCGGTATGAGTCAGCTTTATGCCGAGGAAAATGGTCGCAAGGGATTCGTTCTAGAGATATCCGGTGCGATCGGACCAGCGACGGCTGACTATATCGAACGTGCACTTCAAAAAGCTGAGTCACAACCTGTCGAGCTTGTCGTGCTCCGCATGGATACACCAGGCGGACTCGATATCTCAATGCGTGCCATTATCAAACGCATCATCGCCTCCCAGGTTGCCGTCATCGGCTATGTTGCCCCAGGCGGCGCCCGAGCCGCGAGTGCTGGGACCTACATACTTTACGCCAGTCATATTGCTGTAATGGCGCCTGCCACCAATTTAGGTGCCGCAACGCCCGTAACATTGGGAGGCGTCCCCAAACCCATACGCGACAGTGACTCTGAGGGGGAGGAGGGTAGTCACCAACCTCCACCCAGCGACGCAAAAGAACGAAAAGTCATCAATGATGCCTCCGCCTACATTCGCAGTCTGGCTGAGTTACGGGGGCGCAATGCAGACTGGGCTGAACAAGCGGTGCGCGAGGCAGTGAGTCTCTCGGCTGAAGAGGCACTGGAAGAAGAGGTCATTGATTTTATTGCCACAGATCTTATGTCACTGCTTACCAAGTTAGACGGTCATCAGGTTGAACTGCCATTCGGTACAAAAATTCTGGACACAAAAGAGTTGCGGTTGGAAATGCTCATGCCCGATTGGCAGAGTCAGTTACTCTCCATTATCAGCAACCCTAATCTGGCCTATATTCTCATGCTGGTCGGAATTTATGGTGTGATCTATGAATTTGCCAACCCCGGGGCAATTGTGCCCGGAACAGTAGGGGCTATCTCCCTATTTTTAGCCCTCTATGCTTTTCATGTACTACCCATAAATTATGCGGGTATTGCACTGATACTACTAGGACTTTCATTGATGATCGCAGAGGCATTTGTTCCTAGTTTTGGCACACTGGGTATAGGCGGAGTCATTGCATTTGTTATCGGCTCATTGATTCTTGTAGACACGGACCAAGCCGGTTTCGGAATCTCTTTGCCACTTATACTGACGGTTGCTGTGGCTAGTGCTTTTATTATGATTTTCACCACTGCTGTCCCATAAATACTTAACGAGAAAGGCCTGACCCCCCCTTGTTTTGATACAATGAAATCGCGACAAGTCATTGATC
>JAHXHU010000294.1 GCA_025656375.1 Candidatus Thiodiazotropha sp. (ex Ustalcina ferruginea)
GGTAGTGAGTGAGTCGGGCCGAGAAACGCTGATTATCTTTGCTTGAATCTGCCTCAATGGTCCAGAATTCTTCTGCCTTGAATGCCTCGATCTCCAGTTCCCGCTCAACAATCATCCGCAGTGCTGGGCTTTGCACGCGCCCGGCTGAGAGGCCTCTGCGGACCTTCTTCCAAAGCAGTGGTGAGAGATTGAAACCAACCAGGTAATCGAGGGCGCGGCGTGCCTGCTGAGCATCTACCAAGTGATGAGACAGCTCACGGGGATTTGCGATGGCGTCATTGACCGCTTTTTTGGTGATTTCGTTGAACACGACCCGGTAGACCGGCTTATCCTTGAGTTTACCCCGTTGCTTAAGCAATTCAGAGAGGTGCCAGGAGATGGCTTCCCCTTCCCGGTCCGGATCAGTCGCGAGATAGAGGGCATCGGATCGCTTCAGGGCCTTGGTGATGGCCTGCACATGACGGTCATTTCGCTCGATGACCTGGTATTTCATGGCGAATTCTTTATCCGGGTCGACTGCCCCCTCTTTGGGTATCAGGTCACGCACATGGCCATAGGATGCCAGTACCTCAAAGCTGCCGCCGAGGTATTTTTTGATGGTTTTCGCCTTTGCTGGCGATTCTACAATTACCAGGTTCATCAGGTTTTGGTCGTTTCAATAGAAAAACGCGGGACAGTGAAACGTCCCGCGCTAAAGAAATCAAGTGTTTTTAATGTTTTCGGCTACTAATGCAGAAATACCGGAACTTCGTTGTAGACCATATCCTCCATGCGAGCAAATGCCGCTTCCTGGCCGGGTTGGTTCATCAGTACCAACAGAATGATCCATTTCAACTCCTCTTCCGTAATAACGGCGGTATCGAGTGCCAATGCCCGATCAATGACCAATTCCCGCGCGGTCATTGTGAGAATGTCGTTCTGTTCCAGGAACAGTAGCAGGCCACGGGAATCCACATCCAGGCGTGAAGTCTCTTCATCAGTGAAGATCCGCAGTGAGTGAGATTGATCAGCTTCGCCATGTTGTGCCTGGGCATTGTCGGCGAGTTCATCCAGCCAGTCGAAGGCTTTATTTATCTCTCTTGATGGGAAACCGGCTTGTATCAATTCATCACGAAGTTCGTGTTGATCTGAAGGGGGTGCGTGTTCACCGCCCATGTAGTTTTCATAGAGGTAGATCAGAATGTCGACCACGTTTTCGTTCATTTGCTCTCTCTCCCGCTCGGACGGGATGCCAATGTGTCTGTGCGGCAGTAGTAGCCGCCGGGAGCCGATGATACATGACCTTCAAGCTCGAGCAACAGCAGCATGGACGAAACTGCCTCTGCGGTCAAACCGGTTCGGGTGATTAATTCATCAACTGAGATCGGATCATAGCCCAATGCTTGGTGTAACAGGGCATACTCAGGGTCGTTTTTCTCTGTATCCTGATCTACTATTTGTTCAGATGATGTGATCGGAGATTGTAAACTGCCGAATAGGGCACCCAACTCCTCAATGATATCTTGAGCTGATTCGACCAGTTTCGCGCCTTGTCTGATAAGTGCGTGGCAGCCCCGCGCCTGCGGGTTGTGTATGGAACCTGGAATGGCAAATACCTCACGTCCCTGTTCCGAGGAGAGTCTAGCCGTGATCAGAGAACCGCTCTGCAAAGTGGCTTCTACGACCAATGTGCCAAGAGAGAGGCCGCTGATAACGCGGTTGCGACGTGGGAAATTCTCTGGTCTCGCCTGAGTGCCAGGTGGAAATTCACTGATTAAAAGGGCGCTTTCGGCAATTTTATGTGCCAGATTCCTATGACTGCCTGGGTAGATGCGATCAAGTCCGGTACCCATCACCGCGATAGTGGAGCCGCTCTTCAGTGCGCCTGTATGGGCGGCACCGTCGATACCCTGGGCCAGTCCGCTGGTAATGCAAAGTCCGGCGCCGGCCAGACAGCGGGCGAATTCGTGTGCATTGTCGAGGCCGGTGGAGGTCGGGTTGCGACTACCGACAATGGCCAACTGAGGTTGGTGGAGTAACTCCCTGTCCCCGATCAGGAAGAGCAGAGGAGGGGGAGCATCTGTCTGCCGCAGCAGTTGGGGATAGTCTTTGTCCGTTAAGGTGATCAGTTGATGCTTGGGCTGCCCCTGCCAAGCCAGAGAGGGTTGAATGGCCTTCTGGTCTTGAGCCAATAGTGCATTGATGGCAGATTGAGGGATACCGATTTCTGCAAGTTCCTTGCGACTGGCACTGAGGATCGCTGTCGGGTTTTCAAACCGGCTCAGCAGACGCTGGAAATAGCGGCTCCCGATACCGGAAGCCTGGCTGACCAGCAGCCAAGCTTCCTTGTCGGAAGCGGGGGAAGCAGGGGTACCATCCATGATACTTGAGCGAACTGGGTTCGGCTCAGCCTTCGGGTGGGCGTACCCAGTCAAGCACATGGAGTGGCTTTATGGCATCCATGACGAGTGCGAAACTGACCTTCTCGAAGGTACGAAAGACCATCAGATGGCCGGCTTTTTCCAATGGCAGAGTGACTTTCTCACCCCGTCCCTTGACGATATCACGCACCTCGTCGCCTCCCTGCAGGATTTGCAGGACATGTCCAGCCTCCAGGCCAACATTCGCTGAGCGCCATGGAAGGCTGAAAGCCGAGGCGGTTAGTCCCCGGCAGCCGTGAGGCGAGACTGTAGACCCGCCGTGCCTTGCG
>JAHXHU010000072.1 GCA_025656375.1 Candidatus Thiodiazotropha sp. (ex Ustalcina ferruginea)
AACTGCTGAATTCATTTTTTCCTTCCTTTGCCATAAACCGGAACACTGGGAATTATAAATGAATATTTTATTCAGGACACTACACTAGCGTGCTCCCCTGACCTGCAGTATTTTCAATAACCGCAGTCACACCCTGTGTCTGCTGTAAAACCTGGTTGATTGAATCGGCAACCAACTGCAAGCTATCTTCCTCGCTGATTTTCCTGAGGGCGCCGCCGGGGTGAAAATTGAGCAAAGACAACCCAAGCAACTCGCAACGCTGCATCTCATCTAAAAAAGCTATCCTGGATTTTTCCAATCCTTCCGGCTCAGGATGACCGAGATTGATCAGGTAGCTATCATGTGGCAGTACATGTTCTGACTTGATACCTGCTTTATCAAGGTTCTCCATGAAGGCGACAACAGAGCTCTCAGTCAGAGGCTTGGCGTGCCACTGACGCTGATTCTTTGTGAACAGGGCAAAGGACTTAGCTCCGATGGCTTGTGCATTCAGGGGGGCATTCTCTACCCCACCGGAGGCACTGACATGAGCACCGACATATTTCATCTATACAACCTCAATGTCTTAAGGAACCGCAGATCGATGGTGTCACTGTCATCTCGACCGAAGGGAGAGATCTGAAACCACCTATCTAATAACAGAATACGATGGCTAAGATTTCTCGCTATGTTCGAAATGACAATTCATCATGGGTTCCTTGATTCTGAATAAGCTGTTATCTACATGAATTTTAGTGTTGCCACAAATGAATGCAGGTCACAGTGGTTCTGCAAGTAACAGCTTAATAGCCAGGACAACAAATACGACTGCTGCTATACGGTGGATAATACGCTGTGCAGAACGGGAACGATTGAGCCAGGGGCTGATCGCTCCAGCAAGCTCCGCCAATCCACCAAAGACAATCAATGTGGCCACAATAAACAGCAGACCAAAAGTTATCATCTGAAATACCATAGGGCCTGCATCAGGATGGGTGAATTGTGGTAGCAAAGCAAGGAAAAAGAGAGAGACTTTGGGATTCGTTACATTCATGATAATCCCCCTACGATAGAGCAGCCAAGGTGTGAGTTTTGCTTGTTGTCGAACTGCGACCTGGCTATTCGAAGTCTGGATGAATCGCCACGCCAGATAGAACAGATAGGCGGCACCCAGCAATTTTAACAGATTGAACGCCAGCACAGATGTTTGAAATAAAGCAGCTACGCCAAGCGACACTGCTGTCGTGTGAAATATCAGTCCTGTAGAAAACCCCAGCGTGGCGTACCAGCCAGACTTACTGCCATGCAGTGCAGATTGGGTAAGGACAAACAGATTATCCGGCCCAGGAACCAATGCCAATACGATCGCTGTGGCAAACAACGTGAGAATGGTTTCCGTTATGATCAACTTTTGCTCTCTTGCCTATCTAGATACAGCCGCTTGGCCTCTATCCCGATATCCGCTTGATTGCTAAAAACCCCATCAGCACCCCAACTAAAAAGAAGCTTCATCTGATCCTTGACCCTATTTCGCCAATCAGGATCTTTATCCCACGGTAATGACGATATTTCACACAACGGATAAACATGCACAGACAACCCAGCCTCGATAGCATCTTTTACCAATGGATGGGGTGTTCAGCATTGACACCCGTGCAGATAGACGCATGCACCACAGTGGCCAATCACCAGTGGATGATTCACTGCCTCATCAAACGTCTGAGTCATAGATCAGTAACCCTGTCTGGAGCCCTATTGAAATGATACACAATTACTGTAACGTGAATTTTATTGAACACATAGCAGTCACTGAGCATATTCACCAGCATTAGGTTATATTTAGCCGTTTATAAACAAACACTAAAATTAAGGACTCCACCATGGCAAACAACCCGCTCACAGGAGCAGGCTACCTGATGCGCGGACTGGGCCTGATCACCAAACCAGGTCTGAGACCCTTCGTACTCATGCCGCTCATTATCAATATCATTGTCTTCAGTCTACTGATCTGGCTGGGTATTGATCAGTTTGAGCAGCTGATGGACCGTTTTCTTCCAAATGACGAGAGTTGGCTGGCCTGGTTGCGATGGTTGCTATGGCCACTGTTTGCTATCGCGCTGCTGTTAACCATTTTCTATACCTTCACTGTGATTGCCAACCTGATCGCTGCTCCATTCAATGGTCTGTTAGCAGAAAAAGTGGAACAGTTTCTGGGTGGTGAAGTACCGAATCAGCCAACAAATGCAAAACAGATTGTGAAGGATGTTGTCCCTTCACTGCTCTCTGAAATGCGTAAGATACTCTATTTCCTACTACGTGCTATTCCACTCTTGATTCTGTTCCTTATACCGGTACTCAATATTGCCGCTCCCTTCTTGTGGATGGCATTCAGTGCCTGGTTTCTTGCGATGGAGTATGGCGACTATCCGATGGCCAATCACAACTTGGCGTTTAAAGAGCAGCACAAGCGTCTGAAGCAGGCACGCCTTTCGTCACTCTCCTTCGGTGGTGGTCTGACATTGATGATGATGGTGCCCATCCTCAACTTCGTCGCCATGCCGGCCGCCGTGGCGGGCGCCACCCTTTTCTGGCATGAACGGTTAAGGAATATCACGAGCTAGTGTAGTGTCCTAAACATATTATCCATTTTGCAATACAACCTTGGCTCGCCCCACTTTTTCCAGTATCTGATCAACGCTTTTAGT
>JAHXHU010000042.1 GCA_025656375.1 Candidatus Thiodiazotropha sp. (ex Ustalcina ferruginea)
GCAACTGCTGAATTCATTTTTTCCTTCCTTTGCCATAAACCGGAACACTGGGAATTATAAATGACTGTTTTATTCAGGACACTACACTAGGTTGGCCGAGGTTTTCAGTTTCGAAAGTGCGTCATACTGGTCATCAGTATGTTCCAGCAACATCCCCAGCTCTTTAAATGAGTTAGAAAGCATTTTACTTTCCGGATCATTTTTCGCAGCCAGCAACAGGGTACGGATATCATGAGGATTTCGTCTGCTGGAGGGGATCTCATGTAGCGACTTCCGCATCGGCAGGATGAACCAGAAATAGGAACCCTGTCCCACATGAGACTTCACACCGATATTTCCACCCATCAACTCGGTCAGACGTTTACAGATAACCAGAGCCAGCCCTGTCCCGCCATGTTTACGGGTGGTAGAGGCATCGGCTTGAGAGAAGGGTTCGAACAGGCGCTGTACCTGCTCTTCAGTCATACCAAAACCACTGTCTCTGACAGCAAACAATAGTTCAACCTCGGTGCGTGTGGATTGGCGGGTAGAAACCTCAACAGAGACCTCACCATGCTCAGTGAATTTGACAGCATTACTGACAAGATTGGTCAGGACCTGGCGAAGACGTATCGGGTCACCCCGCACAGACCGGGGTACATCCCGATCTATCTGGTATTTCAGTTTCAGGCCACGTCGATCTGCCTCATTCTTCATCAAAGAAGTCACCTGACCGATGGTCTCAAGCAGGTTGACATCAATAAGCTCCAAGTCCAGCTTGCCGGCCTCGATCTTGGAAAAGTCGAGAATGTCATTGATAATGCTGAGCAGTACCTGAGATGAATTCAATGCAGTGGTGACAAACTGCTTTTGTTCACCATTCAGCTTTGTCTCCAACAGCATATCCAGAATCGGCAATATACCGTTGAGCGGCGTCCTGATCTCATGACTCATTGTGGCCAGAAACTCTGACTTGGCCAGATTGGCGCTCTCCGCCGCTTCTTTGGCAAGAAACAGCTGTTGTTCCACAGATTGCCGCTGGTCATTTTCTACAATCAGGCGGCTTCTCATTTCACTTAGTTCAGTTTCTGAAGCGACCATGCGTTCATGCAACAGCACACGGTTAGCTGCAATCAACAGATAACCTTGCTGATACACCGTCATCCAGGCAGACAAAATTAACAGTGCCAGGGCATAGGCGATCAGACCGGCTAAAAACTCCTCGGATACCAACTCCTTATCACCAGTAAGACTAAGCATCACCAGCAGTGATGCTGCCAACACAAAAATGATGCTAAAGAAGGTATCGATCGTCAGCAATAGTGAGGTAAGTAAAAATACTGTACCAATCAATACTAGATCGATCACCAGGAAGTCTGTATCGGCAGGATGATGGAGCAGATGAATCAAAGCCGCCGCCCATAGCAACCCCAGCAGCAGCACCCCAGGCAACAGGGGATAACGCCACAGCTGTAAACGCTCCAATGTGCTATTACGGACAATTATCGTCAGTACAGTCTGCCCAAGAAGCACTAAGGCGAGTAGCCCACCCCACAATATGCCCAAAGGTAATTCCCAAACCCGATTCAGGTAAAAAAAGATCAGACCGGCAATGAGATTGGCTATGATAAGCGTCGTGCCATTTGCATACAGCAGACGCACCCGCTCTCTTTTTATTTTTACCGCTTCTTCGTTTGGATCTGCCATACCTGACCGTCAGGGCACTATACCCGTAATATTTACATGTAAATTAGCACAACAACAGCTCGCGTGCTCTACTGTGGCCGACATCTGTAATCCGCTAGTGTAGCAAAGCTGCTTATTTCAGCGCGAACTATGACTGATATAATCATCAGGCCTGGTAGTATCCTATCCTGGTATTAGCGATATCTTATTTCTTCAATACAATTATGTGATCACTTTGATTTCAGACCCTATTCTCAAAAAAAAGCTATCCGACCAGTTCCCGTTCCTAGAGGGTGCTGAACCCTCATTTGTACGGCTTTTTTTCAACAGTACATCCATCGTCCATTTGGAAGCCGATCAACCTATTTGTCAGCAAGGGATGCAATGCAGTCACCTGGCACTTGTCACCAAAGGTAGCGCCCGGGTCTATAAAATCGGAGAGAATGGCCGTGAAATCACCCTCTACCGGATCGGCCCTGGTGAGAGCTGCATCCTTACAGCGTCGGGCATAATGAACGACCGGCCATTTCCAGCTTTTGCCATGAGCGAGCAGCCTATCGAGGCACTGATAATCACAACGGCTGATGTCGTTCGCTGGTCCAACGATGTGCCTGCCTGGAGAAACTATCTATTCCGCCTTATCAGCGACAGGCTCAGTGATGTGATCAGCGTTGTTGAAGAGATCGCCTTCCGTCGGGTAGACCGGCGTCTTGCAGACTATTTACTGCAACGTACCGAAATCACTGATGACAGCATACAGATCACCCACCAGGCAATAGCATCAGACCTGGGTACTTCCCGTGAAGTAATCAGTCGTATTCTGAAGGATTTTGAACAACAGGGGATGATCTCAATCACCCGCGGGGCAATATATCTATCCGACAGACAATGTTTGAAGAAGAAAAGCGCCGAATAAGGCCCTAGTGTAGTGTCCTGAATAAAATATTCATTTATAATTCCCAGTGTTCCGGTTTATGGCAAAGGAAGGAAAAAATGAATTCAGCAGTTG
>JAHXHU010000334.1 GCA_025656375.1 Candidatus Thiodiazotropha sp. (ex Ustalcina ferruginea)
AAGCCGCTACGCGACAGCGGATACCTGCCCGGGCCCTACGCCTGCCGGGGTCTACCAACCTTCGCTTCGCTCTCCAGGGTTGGTAGCGAAGGTAGTCAATCCCGGTGGCATCAACGCCTTCAAATTCAATGCCAGAGAGCTGGATGTAGACGATCTCCATCCCCACTATCGAATCAGCCCACGGAAGATCTTAAGAACCTTGAGCCTGGCCCTGAACAATCTGGGGGTACCCCATCCACTGCATGTACACGCCAGCAACCTGGGCGTACCCGGCAACTTTCACTCCACCCTGTCTACCATGGATGCAGCGGAGGGACTGCCGATTCACCTGACACATGTTCAGTTTCACAGCTACGGGGCGGAAGGAGACCGAAAAATCTCTTCTTCAGCAGCCGAGATCGCCGAGGCTGTCAACCGCCATCCGAACATCTCCATCGATGTGGGCCAGATTATGTTCGGCCAAACCGTTACCGTCTCCGGCGATACCATGAGACAGTACACCAACCACGGTCACGCTCACCCGAACAAATGGACCTGCATGGATATCGAATGCGATGCGGGCTGTGGGGTTGTCCCCTTTCGCTATCGGGACAAGAACTTTGTCAATGCCCTGCAATGGGCAATCGGCCTCGAACTCTTTCTGATGATTGACGATCCCTGGCGTGTATTCCTTACCACCGACCACCCCAATGGCACCCCGTTTACCAGCTATCCCCATCTGATCCGTCTGTTGATGGACCGCAGTTTCCGTAACGATCTGCTGTCGCAGATCAATCCCGATGCCGCAGCCAGCAGTCACCTGAGCACGCTCGACAGAGTCTATTCACTCTACGAAATTGCAATCATGACCCGGGCGGCACCTGCACGCATATTGGGATTAACGGACCGGGGACACCTGGCTCCTGGCGCAATAGCTGACATTGCCGTTTATCACCAGGCTGACAACCCTGAACAGATGTTTCAACAGCCGATGCTGGTGTTCAAGCAGGGCGAGGTCGTCGTAGAGGAAGGCCGGATCACCCGGCCGGTCAATGGCACCACCCAGGTCGTACGACCGGACTACGACCCTGGCATAGAGAAACGACTGGGTGACTGGTTCGAGCAGTATCACAGCATCAAACTGCAGAACTTCAGGATTTCGGATGACGAGATGGCAGCGGGTATTGGCAGCCCTGTGACGATCTACCCCTGCCGGGGAAGGAGTTAACATGATCATCAACGGTACCGAAATCGAGGAGACCTTCGCTGAGGCCTTCGGTATGGCCGCTACCCGCATCATTATCACTGCTATCAACCCACGCTGGGCACGAATCGCGGCAGAAACCATGACGGGATTCGCCACCTCAGTGATCGGCTGCGGTGTAGAAGCGGGCATAGAGTCTGAGATCCCGCCTGATGAGTCTCCCGATGGTCGACCCGGTGTCAACGTGCTGCTGTTCGGTATGTCGGGTAAGGCCCTGGCAAAGCACCTGGAGAACCGGGTAGGACAGTGAGTGCTGACCTGCCCCACGACAGCGCTCTTCTCCGGTATGTCAGGGGGGAAACAAATTCCGCTGGGTAAAAATCTGCGCTTCTTCGGTGACGGTTATCAAATAGCCAAACAGATTGCAGGCACCCGTTACTGCCGAGTACCGGTGATGGACGGCGAATTTCTGTGTGAGGAGACAACTGCCCGGGTCCCCGCGGTCGGTGGCGGTAACTTCCTGGTCCTGGCTGAAACCCAGTTGCAGGCCCTCACTGCCTGTGAGAAGGCGATCGAGGCGATGCTGCACCTGCCCAATGTGATCATGCCTTTCCCGGGCGGCATTGTGCGTTCCGGATCCAAGGTAGGGTCGAAATACAAGGCCCTGATGGCATCGACCAACGAGGCCTATTGCCCCACCCTGAGAGGCCTGGTCAAATCGAAGCTGGATCCAACAATAATGTCGGTGATGGAGATCGTCATCAACGGCATCGGTGAAGATGATGTACGTCTGGCAACCCGTGTCGGCATCCAGGCGGTCTGTGAACTGGGGGCACCCGCAGGTATCCGGCGTATATCAGCCGGCAATTATGGCGGCAAGCTCGGCCAGTTTAAATTCCATCTGCGGGAGGTGATGGCATGAGCGCGTTGAAACTACGACTGCGTCAGTCAATCTATCAGCGCATCGACATGAGTCCCTTCACCCCCCAGCGACTGGCTGATATGACATTAGCTGATATCGCCCGACTTCCTCTCTGGCAAGGAAACCAACTGGTCGCTTGCGGGGATCTGTTCACCCTTAGCGGTGATAACCCTCAAGATATTGTCATCCAGTCGGACAGTGATCGCCTGGATGAGATTGGCAGCGGGATGACCGACGGCAGCATACATGTCGAAGGGTGTGCAGGATCCTATCTTGGGCGCTCAATGCGGGGAGGCTCCTTGTTTGTAACAGGCGATGTCGGCATCGCTGCCGGTTGCAACATGTCAGCCGGCACCCTGACTATCGCTGGTAATACGGGCGACCTCCTCGGTGGAGCCTCCACCGGAGAGCGCCAGGGTATGTGTGGCGGAAAAATCATAGTCACAAGAGAGTCTTTGATCTCATGATGGATTTCGGGACTTCCAAGTCCCCGAAATCGACTCGATCTTCGACAACCTGTTATGGCCCCGGA
>JAHXHU010000185.1 GCA_025656375.1 Candidatus Thiodiazotropha sp. (ex Ustalcina ferruginea)
ACTAAAAGCGTTGATCAGATACTGGAAAAAGTGGGGCGAGCCAAGGTTGTATTGCAAAATGGATAATATGTTTAGGACACTACACTAGCACCTAGCCCTGTTTCTCATCCAGGATCCATTTCCGGATGAAACCTCGCCTTGCCATCGCAACCACCCTGATGATCATAGTCTGGGCAGTAATGGCGACGCACTTCCAGCCCTCCCCTATCCCAACCGTTGAGCAACTACTACCCCCTGAGTCAATTGCACAAACACGAGAGATACGCAGTTTATTCAGTGAAACCAGTCAGCATGTTCTCATGTACCTGCCAACAGCATTGGAGAACACTTCTACAGCTACACTGTTGAAAGAACTTCATTCATCGATCAGCGGGATTCACGCACTGTGCTTTTTCTCCTCTCGTATCAGTGAATCATCCACAGTCGATTTACCGCCTTTCACACGGCTACCTTGCAGTAAAAAAGAGAGCGTCGGCAACCAACCCACTCTATTGTTGTTTTGGCGCATCTCCTCGGACACGCTCTCGTTAAGAAAACAGATCGAAGATAAACTAAAATCAGTTCTTTCACCTGCCCTTGTCAAACAGAGCCATCTCTATTCCACCGAACTTGTTAGGGAGGCATCCTGGGAGACCGCAATACGCGATCTTCGATGGATTGTACCTCTACTTGGACTTATCACTTTTGTCGTCCCACTGTTCGCTTTTAGATCACTAACTGCACCTGCATTTATCTTTTTAACTGCAGGACTAACCACCACAACCACCCTATTGCTGTTTGATGGGAATCTCCACGGAGGCTTTAACGCCTTGATACTTGCAGTAGTACCCTTACTTTGGGCCATTGCATCAATGGATGCTGCTCACTTGGTTGAACCAGTACAAACCAACCAGATTCGTGGCATGTCCAAACCGTTCTATAGAGCAATCCGGGATTTAGCAGGACCCTGTACAGTTACAACGGTTACAACTACGATAGGGTTTGGAGCCCTCGCCCTTCAAGACAACGCCCCTTTATTGCGGACCTTTGGTTTAACTGCAGCAGCAGGCACATTCTTTGCCATTATTTTCACTACCCTTCTAGGATGGCTGTTTTTGAACAGTGGTATAACACATAAAACGACACCTTCTTCCATTAATCCATTAGCTGACCTCAGTCACTCGCTTGTCCAAACATCCATTCGATATCCCGTTCTCACCTTGGTCATCTGGGGTCTCCTAGCAGTCTCATTGATACCATTTGTCTCACGCGTCACAACTCACACACCTTATCCACATATCTTTTCCCAAGACCATCCACTGACGACTAAAACAGCCAAGCTGAAGCAACTTCTCGGTACAGATTTACGTCCATTAACGATCTACCTGGTTGCTGATAAGGAGAGTGGGATAAACAGGGAACGTCTATTACATGCATCAGCCACAACTGTTGACTATCTGGCAAAACTACCCGAAACACGTCTGATCTTACCTGTCGCACTGATCAATCAGGCTTGTGATAAAGCATGTCTTGAAAATATGTTAACCACAACTGATAGGCAGTGGTTCCATGAACAGAGAGGGATTGCTCGCCTTGAAATCCATTTCGCTGCTACTTCATCACAACGACAGCGGGAAATTCAGACATGGCTTGAGCATTTCGATCAGACGATGCTTGGTCATCATCACTTAGTATTTGACGGCCCCGGATATCACTATCCAATGGTGGAAGCACTCGGTAAATCAGGCGCATTTACCGGCATTATTTGGTCACTACTGGGAATTTCATTCTCGCTGCTGATTGTATTTCGCAGACTCAGGGTTGTGTTGCCCGCACTACTCGTAACACTCTTACCCCTGTGGCTGGTTATCGGACTGATGGGGGCGACTGAAATCAATTACTACTAGGTGTCCCGGCATTGCTGTTTGGATTGGCAGTTGATGACACCGTTCACTTGCTCTGGAGCCAAACGCCAAATGCCTCTGTCAACCGAGCCCTCCGCTACAACGCACTCAGAAGCGGTGCCGCACTGACTGCAACAACCTTGATGTTGTGCCTTAGTGTCATCACTCTGGCCTTATCCGATCTTCAGGCCAACCAGGAGATCGCATTACTGTTGTCTGCCGGTATGGCCCTTGCGTTGGCTATGGACCTGACGCTCTTACCTGCGACTGTCAGCTTGATGAGACACAGATCACCTCAATCAGAGCAGTGAAAATGACCGGTCCAGCTGCAGTTTTTCTCACCTCAATGGTTGCTCCTGGAGCGTTATCAGTAGCAGCCGTCATGGCGGTCAGCAAAGCTGAAAAAACAGTATCATGTGGTGTCTCGATCCCATCAACCCAATAGACCAGAGTAGTAAGTCCTGTTGATGGTGTAATTCCCTCAGAAGCAAAAGTATTGCCGGCAGAGCTGCCACTAACCAATGCTCTGAAGCGCAGATGATAAGTTATCCCCTGATGCGCTGCCTTGGTAATCCCCCCAAAAAATAACGGGGTTCAAAAGTAGAATTTTCCAATTATGATTACGAAAAGGAGAATCTACAATGAAGAAGTCCC
>JAHXHU010000251.1 GCA_025656375.1 Candidatus Thiodiazotropha sp. (ex Ustalcina ferruginea)
ATTAGGTGGAATCACCCCGATACAGAAGCTGGCTCAGACAGCTTAACAGTGACTACTTTTGAGTCCCATTATTAATGGGGAGATTACCGGTCGACCATGTAGTAGTAGATGTACAGCAAACGAATGTCGAAATGTATGACTACTGATTGCAAACTCTGCCCCCCCTACTCTCTCCACCAGTGCCTGAATATGCCGATTCACGGTCTGCCTGGCCATGGGGAAGATGCGCTCCGTTTTCTTAAAGCGTCCAGCGTAGAGATAACTCTGAATTCTATCCTGGAGTAATAGATCCACAATAGGTACGTAGCGCTGTAGGGCCGCTTTGCTGGGTCTGCCTGGTCGCTGTTTCAGGGTTTTTAAAATCACCCCAAAGCCATACACGAAGCTGGTTGTCCTGAGGGCTAATACTTCGGAGATACGCGCACCGGTGGTCCACATCAGATCCAGGATGAGCCGGTAGGTAGGATCTTTTTCGGCGTCCAGAAGACCCAGGATCTCGGGTTTGAGTAGATAGACCGGCATCTGATCAACGGTCTCGAGGATGAGGGGGCGTTTGGCGATCAGACGATCCCAATCGATGCGTACGGACTGGATGGGGAAACTGACATCTGGGGACTCAACACGGCGAAAAAGACCGCCGCGATCCGCATTGCGCGGGATGGGGTATTCCATGTCATTGAGCCGTTCAGGCACCATTTCCCTTAGTTCCATGTATCCAGATTAGACATCATTATAGACGCAATTTCTAGTGATAAAAGGCGCTAAGTCGCCAGAGAAGAAGAAAATAACCGTTTTGCACCTAAATACCTGCTTATGGTGCAAATTCGACAACAATACAAAGAATTGATGAACACACCTGGAGAGGGTTTAAAAAGCGCCCTCCTTCGATACAATCTTGGCGTGCTTGGAAGGTATTTGACAGGCAGGTTGATGGTTATCAAGAGAGAGGAAATTCTGGGACAAGACCAGGCTGACGACCTACCCTGGCTGCGGTTGAGTGGACGTCCAAGTGTATCTATAAACATTGGCCAAGTAGTACTTGTAACTAAGAGGCACTCCATCTGCTTTTCATCTAGCGGACAATTGCTGTTTGTTGCGAGAAATAAATAACCAAGCAATAGGCCTGGGTTGATATTGTTAGATAAATTCATGGGAGAATCTATATCATCGATTCTGATATCTGCCGATAACTAGAATTTGCCTTAAAATCGGGAAGTGTAATGTCACCCAATATGTTAGCTTCTGTAAAATTCCCTCCCCCCTGAAACAAACCCCAATACTTTATAGGCAGGGATCGTACCAGCTGCAGTTTATGTGCAAGAAATCATTTCATCGAAATCCAGCAGGACACATCTTTTATGCGTGCTCATGTGTTCGTACATGATGAGTTGCAATCGTGTTCCCAGATGGATGTTGTATGAGAGGTTATATCTTCCGCCCACAGAATTCCCCTTTCGGACCAGGTAGGTATGCACAATATTGACTCTGCATTTTTCTTTTGTTGGCCTGACACTAAAAGGTTGCTGTTATGCCAGCAATCAAGTTGTAATAATCATACCTCCGTGCATCTTCATTAGATTCCCGGTCCTCAACAAGGTAACCCAAGTTGAATCTTAGTCGCTCACGAATTGCATATTCAGCCGAAAGCCCATAGCCAACCACTCGGTCCTGCCTGGAAGAGACCTGTCCTTGGCTTAAATCCGGATCGCCATCATAGTTCCGGATTTTTCTAGACACATCCGCTTTAAGCGACAATTTTGGGCTGACTACCCACACCCCTTCCAGGCTGCCGCCAGTCTCAGTAACGCATGAAGAGACCAGATCTGAATAGACATCGAGGTCACGCCATAGCAAGGCATTCAAACCGTATCTGGACTGGGGGCTCCATTGCAAATCAAACTGCCACGTCACACCTGAGAAATCTCGCTCGGAGAAACTGTCATATTCACGACGTGTATAGCCCAACCGCCCAGTGAATCCCAAGCGAACAGATTCAACCCATTTAATTGTAAGGCTGTTCTCATATTCCCTGTAGGAGTTTTCCACCAGGGTGGCCGCTATCAAATTCTGGTTGGGTAACTCAGCCGATCGAATAACTGTCTTGTAGCCTAGATAGGATCTGCGGGGGGTCTTATACCTAATCTCAGCGACTCCACGGTCGACTACTCTATCCAAATCCTGTCGGCTACTGAGGTTATGATGCTGATCTTTCCGAGCGGCGGCAATATGCAGCTGCCAACGCGAAGATATTGCATAGTTGCCACTGGCGAAAAAAATCCACTGATCACGAATATCTTTCTCCGTGATCTTTGATTCCTCAAATCCCTGCAGATCGCGTACATAACTGGCTCTGACCACCCCATCCCAGCGGGAACCATAAAGCCAATCCCACCTCGTGTTTACCAACCCACTTGTATGGTCGAGGAAATCGAATCTGTCGTAGTTGTTGTTAAAGGCTTCGACTTCCAAAGTAAGTATTTGGCGACTAACTGGAATCCGATACGACAAACCCCCGCCTATTTGAACGATCTTATCAG
>JAHXHU010000007.1 GCA_025656375.1 Candidatus Thiodiazotropha sp. (ex Ustalcina ferruginea)
ATCTAATAGCTTGAAATCGCTAAGGATGGTGACCTTCCTACAGAGGACTTTCACCTCATTAGTTCATACCCATGCTGGGCGTACACAATGTGTGGGATACTATCCCCTACCATCCTAGGGCCTGTTAACACTAATTTGTATTGAGAAGCGTATGACACCGGTTAAACAGATTATTCTTGCCAAGAAAGATGCACTGGCCAGTTCCATCGGTGAACCGCTATCACAACTTGCTGCCAATTGTGTTGCAGTTTGGGACGATGTCGATGCACTGGACAAGATACTACTCGCCCATATCGACCAGATCACCAACTGTGAGTTCCTCTATGCCTGGGATATAGATGGCAAAGAGATCTCTTCATTGATTCTGCCTGGCCAGGTGGAAACAAGCTGGCGGGGCAGGGATCTCTCCAAACGCCCCTATCTGAAGAACAACCTCCCCTTTAAGGGGATCATGCTTTCGTCGGTCTATCACAGCCAATTTTTAGACCGGGAGTGCGTCACTGCACTTCAAGCTGTCAGGAAAGGTGGGACACTGTTGGGTTTTATTGGCGCAGATTTTTCACTCGACAAGCTGGTTGCCGATGAAAACCTCATCGATGAGCAACAACAATGGCAACAATTCAAAGGTGACCCAGCAGTTCGCGGCACGCTCTTCATGCAGCAGCGAATTCAAAGCCGTCTCGATGAGACTATCGACTCTGTCCACGAAACCATCTACGACCTGATGACACAGCACGGCATTTTTCACTGTAAAGTTCACTACTCCAGTGGACGATGCTCCTTTTGGGTGCTCAGAGACCCCTACACCTACCAAATCCATGGGGTAGAAGAGATCGTTGATCCGGATATCGTGTTGGCCTATCCACTCTATCGCTATCCGGAACGGGCCAAAATCACACCGGCGCAACTGCGTGAGGTATTCCTGGAGTTCAAGGCATTGCGCTTTGCTGACGAAACCATCTATCTGCGCAGCGCATCCATCAACATCATGAACGGTATGTTGGGCCTGACCTTCTCATGTGACGGTTCGCACTATATGCCCGTGGATGAGTTTATTGAGAAGAACCTGGGTTTCTGGATCGGTGAGCTGGCAGCAGACCGACTGTAGTGTATACAACCCACCTATATCAAACTGATACAGGTGGGTTTTATTGGAAAAATATTCGTTAGGGTAGCTGGTAGTTGTTCTGGGTCAGCAGATCAACGCCACACTCCAGCTCTTCTATCCAGTTGATAAACTCATTAACCACCTTTTTTCCAAGAAAAGCACGGCCATGCTGGGGTACGATCATATCGATATCAAGTTGTCGGACCATGTTCGCCCAGAATCTACAAACCTTGTTAGAGTTCATATAGCGGCGGTGAAACCCCTCCATATAGGGCATCACTTCCGACAGCGTCTTCACCGGGACATTGAGATCGCCAGGCGGCAGATTAGCACCGAGGTCTCCGGAGAAGAGGATACGACTCAACGGATCATAGAACTGAAAATTACCTTCGGCATGTAGAAAATGGGCAGGTAGTGCCATCAGGTAGATATTCCCCAGCTCGAGGTTTGTTCCCTCATCGGGTATAGCGACAACCCGGTCAAGCAATCGGCCCGGTCGAGTGAAATGTGGAATGAAGCGCTCCCAGAGGGCAGGGACCACCACCTTGCAATCGGTGCCAACCAACCATTTGTTGACTGAGGCGACAATGTCAGGATCCTGATGTGAGGCAACCACATAATCCAATTTCTTCACGTTCATGTAGTCACTGATTGCCATAAACAAACGTGAATAGGTCAATTCTCCACCTGGATCGATCAATGCTGCATGCTGGTTGTCGTAGATGAGAAATTGATTGGCTTGCACAGCCTCACCCGAAACCAGGTCTCTGAATGCCACACAGATGTGACTACCATTATTGAATAACTCGACTGACATAGTATTTGCAGTGTCTAAATAAAATAGCTGTTAGTTAAAGCTCGATAAGCGGTTAGACCCAGATCCAGCATGGGGCATTATCGATCGACTTCAGGAAAGCTTAAACAGATCATAATATATTACAATAGAAATCAACAAGCTAATGTTGTTTTTTACAATCTCAGCGAAGCAATCACACCCGTATGTTGCGCCACAGTTGGAATATCACACCATCAGATGCAGTAGTCATCCAAAAAGAGATGCGTTCTCAAGTGAGCTGTCACGATCAACTCCCACAGCTTCATCGTGTCGCCGGAGTGGATGTGGGATTTGAGCGAAATGGGAAAATCACCCGTGCTGCTGTTGCCGTTCTGAGTTACCCCGACCTGCAACTCATTGAACAATCTGTCGCTTGCCTTCCCTCCTCTTTTCCCTATCTACCCGGCTTGCTCTCTTTTCGAGAATTACCGGCAATCCTGCAAGCCATCGAACAGTTACAGCAACCTGCGGACATCCTTCTGTGTGATGGACCAAGAGAGTCTTTGATCTCATGATGGATTTCGGGACTTCCAAGTCCCCGAAATCGACTCGATCTTCGACAACCTGTTATGGCCCCGGAC
>JAHXHU010000111.1 GCA_025656375.1 Candidatus Thiodiazotropha sp. (ex Ustalcina ferruginea)
CTGCATCGAATGGCCAATGCCAATAGCCAGCAAGAGCATCGGTGTTAAGGCCATCATGGTGGTGAGTCTGAATTGGGTATAACCCATCAGTCCCAGCGTCAGGATAATGGTCATGCCAACCCCAAGCAGGGGTAGCAAAGCACAGCTCCAATGGCGAAACTCATACCAAAGCACCAGCAGGATAATCAGTAAAGAGATTCCGAACAGCCAGGCTTTATCCCACAGCTCCTCAACCATGGAGGCAAGGAAATAGGGCTCTCCTGAGATAGTAAACTCGACCCGATCACCATAACGGGTTTGATAGTCGGCCATCACATCCTTGGCTGCTGCTATCCAATCCAGGTGGTGATCTTTCAACTCATTGCTGAAATCACCAATGATGAAGGTACCTACTGCAGTGCAATGCTCATGCACATGGCGGATAGAGTCGTTGCTGATCAATCCATCGGCACCGATCATCTCGCACTTATTCCCCTGCGCATCCTGGTAGTAGATCAACAGGGGTTCCAATACCAGGTGTTTTTCCAAACCATCTCGCAGATAGTCGAGCTGTTCCCGCTGCTGTTGCTCATCACTGGCCAGCCCATTGGCCGGCATCAGGCGGCGAAAATCGAGGCTGCCATCTGTCGTGATACCGAGATTGCGCAGCTTTGGCGAAGGTAGTCCGACAAAATTGATCGCATTGGCAAACGCCAACCCACTCACATCCCGGTAGAACTCATCGACCATACGGACAAACCAGGGCTGGTAGATATCTCCCTGTTTGACCTTCATGCCCCACACCATCAGGTTTCCCATACCATAGGTGAGATCACTGTAGAGATTGGTGGCGATATAACGGTTGGAGAGTGGCAGCAAAGAATCCGGGTCATTACGCAAATTGACCCGATCGATGAAAAACAGCGCTAGCAAGGTGGAAGCAAACAGCAGAAAGATGACAGCCCGGCGGTTTCTCAGCACAAAGCGCGCATAAGCATCCGCATAATCTTTAGTGTGCCTCGTCATAGATCCTGTAACATTCAGCAGGCCGGTACCCTAGGAGTCTGCCGGACTTAGGATGAATTTACTGCGGAAAAGCCATTTTGGCTTTCCCTCGCTACGATCACCTAAGTCCGACAGACACCTAGATACAATACCATTATGTGTCGCTTTATCGACCATAGGTCCGCAATGTATCTTCAGACCAGAAATCGTCAGCAAGATCGACATTGAACGATATGGTGCTGCGGGGTACATACACCATACTGTCCTTACCATCACCGTGAGTCACGGCATAGATATAGCGGGGATAGGTGATACGCGGATCGGGTTGATCAAGTGATTGCCAGTCAATATAGACCGTTTTAATCTTCTCACCGTTTTTATAATAGACCGTCTGGTAGAGGGCAAAGGTACGTTTGTCTATCTCGCTGATATGATAGTCGTACCACCAGTTTTTGAATTTGGTCTCACTCTTCAGCAGGTAGACAGGCTTGCCGATATGGGCACACTGGGGAGCGGGTAGGTGCATAGTATAGCGATTCTTCTCCCAGGGTTGCAGCTCCATTGCGCCGAGACAGCCCTCGACATTCCCTTCTCCGAGCAGCTCATGGACCTCATCCTCAGGCCCTCTCAGCACCAACTCACCGTAGGTCAGATTGGTACCGAACCAGACATCCTCATGAGAAGGCTCGTTGATACGCCGGATCTTGCGCAATGCCGGCAACCACATTGAAATCATGGTGCCTTTGCCGATTTCTGCAAAACGAGTGAACAGCACACCTGTCCCCTTCGTCTTCCCCGATGTAAGGATCGCCATCTGCAACGTCTCTATAGCCGGGTCCTGGGGCGAGTTGTTGACATAGGTATCAAAGCTTTGCACACCCGGAACACGGTTCTGCGTACGCATCGACTGTGGCACCCGATTAACCACCACTGCCACCTCTCGCCCCTGACGCTTGCTAAGCGCATTACTGACCAGCCCTCCGTGGGCTGCAGTGTAGACTTGACTGGCAATCTCCTCGGCACTCAACGAGTGGTGCGAAAAGCGTCCGGCCTCCTCCGCCTGAACAGCAGTGAGCAGTAAACAAATCAGGCCAATCGATGAAAAGAGAGTGATCCTTAATGACATGGCAATGACTCTGCCATGGATATCCGCATCAAACAAGAAAGTGATAACCCTAATAGGATGTGATGACTCGCTCACCTTTATGGATAGCACTCAGCCGATTTCTCACAGACCGCTGCCTCAGGTACAATCGCCACCTTGTTAATAATCACTCAGGGTCGGCGTGGAAAATTTCAGAGGCACAACCATTCTTTCAGTACGACGCAATGGCAAAGTAGTCATTGGTGGTGACGGCCAGGTTTCACTTGGCAATACCGTGATGAAAGGCAACGCACGCAAGGTTCGTCAACTCTACAAGAGCAAGGTCATCGCCGGATTCGCCGGTGCCACTGCCGATGCCTTTACCCTATTTGAGCGATTCGAGGGTAAGTTGGAAAAGCACCAGGGCCAACTGACCCGTGCGGCAGTAGAAATGGC
>JAHXHU010000065.1 GCA_025656375.1 Candidatus Thiodiazotropha sp. (ex Ustalcina ferruginea)
ACTAAAAGCGTTGATCAGATACTGGAAAAAGTGGGGCGAGCCAAGGTTGTATTGCAAAATGGATAATATGTTTAGGACACTACACTAGCATGTTGAGTATCTCAGCTGCCGTCTTGACACCACCCAGGCTGGAAGATTTGACATTCGATGCACCAGAGAATTGCTTCTCCAGAATTTCGTCCAACCTGGGCAGCCTGATCGGGTTCCAGGAAAGAGAGCACAATGGCGATTATCTGCGGATGCTCGAGACGTATGAGCTCGGCAATGGCGCGAGGGTCCATCCATTTCAACTGCTCGAGTCCCTTGCTGTTTCGACCCAACAGTATTCGGTCTATTACACCGCCCGCCTTATCCTCACCCAGGGCATTTGTCAGCATATTGCGAATATAGTCATCAGAGCCCAGGCCCAAGGCTGTCTGTTGCTCTAATGTCGAGACGAAATGGTGCATCACCCCTTCCATCTGATCGGTGGTGACATCTGTCAGTGAGGCCATTGCCAGACCTACATCCTGTACCTCTTTCGGCCCCATGTGCCGCAACAGTTCCGCGGCATCTTTCTCACCCAGGGCAAGTAACAGGATGGCAGAACGCACCACCCCACCAATCTTGGCGATAGTCTCAACTTCAGATGGTGTTGCCTGTTTCGATTGTCCAGCTAACTGATTATTTGCCATCTTCTGCAATCCACTTTCTCACCACTTGAGCGACCCGTTTGGGATCATCCTCGATCATAGTGCGAGCCGCATCAAGTGTTTTCTCATAACTCTGTGGCCCAGGTAGATTGAGGGTTTCATCATCATTACCCAGGGCTCCCATACCACCTTCACTTCCACCTCCAACACCTGTACCGCCACCGGCTGCTGCCCCGGCAGCCTCGAACTGATTAGACATGCGGGGGGCCATAGCAACCTGCTTGGTGAGGCGGGTCATGGTTGGCTTCAATACACCAAAGATGAGTAACAGGAACAACAGAACACCACCCACTTGACGTACCGTATCCCAAAACCAGGACTCTTCCCACAGGGGTATTTCCGGTAGAGGCTCTGGTGGTTCAGGAACATAAAAGGCTTCGTTGATCACCTGTACACGATCACCACGCTGGAGATCGAAACCAACCGCTTCCTTGACCAGATTAGAGATCCGGGTAACCTCTTCTGCGGTCCGTTCGATTGACTCAACCTGCCCATCCTCCACAGTCCGGAATCGGTCGTTGACCACTACCGCAACAGAGAGACGACGTATTCGACTGCTCGGTAGCCGAGTATGACTGATGGTCTTATCCAGTTCAAAATTCCGGGTCGCCCGTTTTGTTGTATTGATAGGCGTTCCACCGGCTTCGCCTGTTGCACCGCCACCAGCCACTTGAGGGGCAGTTGCAGCAGCGGGAGGTTGATTGGTCAAAGCGCCTGGTACACCCTGAATCTCATTCAGCACTGACTGCTGCTCATTGATCTGTTCTGAGCGCAACGCGGTTGCATCGGGATTAAAGAACTCCTGAGTCTGTTCAACATAGGTAAAGTCCACATCCGCTGACACTTCGGCGCGCAGGTTTTCATGCCCCACCATCGGTGCAAGAATATCCTCAATACGCTGCTTGTAGTGGCTCTCCAACTCCCGCGTGTACTCAAACTGGCTGCTGGTCAGCTCCATTTCACGTGAATCATCTTTACTGCTCAACAGACGTCCCTTCTGATCGACCACGGTAACCTTGGAGACATCCAGTTCCGGTACGCTTGACGCTACCAGATGGGTAATCGCCTCAACCTGGCCCTTCTCCAGGTTTCGTCCGGAATAGAGTTTGACCACCACTGACGCACTGGGGAATTTGCGCTTACGTATAAATACCGACTGTTTTGGATTGGCCAGGTGAACCCTGGCACTCTCAACATTGGCCAGGGTCATGATCGAGCGAGCCAGTTCACCTTCGATGGCGCGTTGATAACGAGCCGACTCCACCAGTCGACTGGTGGAAAAACCGGTATCTTCCCGCATTAATTCGAACCCGGCAGAGTCCGATTGCGGCAAACCTTGGCCGGCAAGCTTCATCCGCGCCTCTTGCAGGCTCGAACTGGGCACCATCACAATACCGTTGTTCTGGTCTATCTCATATTCAATACCCGCTTGCTGTAATGCCTGTGCTATCTCTACCGCATCTTTATGGGACAGGTTGCCAAACAGGGGACTGAAGCTGGGATTTTGTGTCCACAGCACAACGGCCACACCCAGTGCGACACTCGCAGCGATACCCACCATGACAGCCATCTGGCGTAGAACGGGATTGTCCTGAAGACGACTTCCCACCTGTATTTCGTTTGTTGTTGATTCGGTTGTTGCCGTAGCCATTTTAAGCCTGCTTTTTCAATCAGTTAGATAGGCATATTCATAACATCTTTGTACGCTTCAACCAGTTTGTGTACGCCCAGCATGGGTATGAACTAATGAGGTGAAAGTCCTCTGTAGGAAGGTCACCATCCTTA
>JAHXHU010000287.1 GCA_025656375.1 Candidatus Thiodiazotropha sp. (ex Ustalcina ferruginea)
CGGAGTAGTTCCGTTTAACCAGATGTCCAGCTGCTTTTTCAATCCACTCAGGCTGTATGGCAGCCAGTGTTCTTGCATAGAGTTTGCTCGTCTCGACCAACTCCGCCGCCATAACCCATTTTGGCTGCTTCTTGAACAATCCTGAACCGGGATAGATGAAAAACCGACTATTGCGTGCACCCAGATAGTCATGGGTTTTGCTTTTCAGTCCTATGTGACTCAATAAACCGCTAAGTAGCGCCCGATGGACTTCTTCATAACCTACCTCTGCACTATTCTCGCGAAAACCCATTTCATGTAACTGTCCACGTAACTGTGTATGGATGTCATGCCACTCTTGAACCCGATTCCATGAGAGAAATTGCTGTTTACACCAGCGTGTGGAACTTGTGCTTGGACAAATGTCTGCGCTGCTGTCCCACCTCACTCCACAGCGATAGATAGCTTGAAAAATCCGATTGTTCATGACGGTGTCTGGCATGAGCCTCATCTGCCTGCTGTTGCTTTTCCAGTGGACGGTCCCGAGGATCCTGTACACTCAGTGCAGCAGCTATCACCATCACCTCTTTCAAGCAGTGTCAGTGTGCAGCAGACAAGAGCATACGACCAATGAGGGGATCCACGGGAAGCCGGGCCAGTTGTTGGCCCAATCGGGTGACCCGCTGATCTCCAACTACCGCACCAATCTCCTCTAATACCCGATAACCATCCTTGATCAACCTATGATCAGGCGGATCGAGGAAAGGAAAGTTGCTGATCTCTCCCAATCCAAGCAGCTTCATCTGCAGGATGACCGATGCCAGATTGGTTCGCTGTATCTCCGGTTCGGTAAAAGGTTGACGCGCCTCAAAATCCTCTTCTGTGTAGAGCCGTATACAAACACCGGATGAAATTCGGCCACAACGGCCTTTCCGTTGATCGGCTGAGGCCTGTGAAATACGCTCTACGGGAAGACGCTGAACTTTGCTGCGATGACTATAGCGACTGATGCGTGCAAAACCCGAATCGATCACATAGCGAATACCAGGTACAGTCAAAGAGGTTTCAGCGACATTGGTAGCCAATACGATACGTCTGCTTGTATGCGCTTTGAATACTTTATTCTGTTCAGCCACGCTCAACCGGGCATACAGTGGTACAACTTCAGTTGCCGGGAGCTTGTGTTTACGGAGTGTCTCGGCAGTCTCGCGAATCTCCCTTTCTCCACTCAGGAATACCAGCATATCGCCCCGGTCGATGCGGGTAAGTTCGTCCACCGCATCGACAATCGCTTGTTGCAAGGGATCGTCACGTTCACACTCTCCCCCCTCTTCAGGGGGTAGATAGTGCACATCCACAGGATATGTGCGTCCAGATACTTCAATAATCGGCGCATCGTTAAAATGTTTGGAAAAGCGTTGTGGGTCAATTGTGGCTGAGGTGACAATCAGCTTAAGATCAGGTCGTTTCACTATCAGCTGTTTTAGATAGCCTAATATGAAATCGATGTTCAGACTTCGTTCATGGGCCTCATCGATAATCAGCGTGTCATATTGATTGAGATAGGGATCTTGCTGAATCTCGGCTAGAAGAATGCCATCTGTCATCAGTTTGATGTGTGTGTGAGATCCTACACGATCACTAAAACGCACCTTGTAACCGACTGCTTGACCTGTTCGAGAGCCCAACTCACTCGCCACACGTGTTGCCAGAGCTCGAGCGGCAACTCTTCTTGGTTGGGTATGTCCGATTGTTCCCGATACACCACGGCCCAGGGAGAGACATATTTTTGGTAGTTGAGTCGATTTTCCCGATCCAGTCTCACCGCACAGCACAATAACCTGATGGGCCTGAATAAGTTGTTTGATCTCATCCAAACGATGACAGATCGGCAACTCATCAGGAAAAGAGATAGGTGGTACCTGTTCGCGACGCTGATCAAGACATTGTTGCGAAGCCTTTATGGATTGCCAGAGTTTCAATAGCCCCTGGGAGTACTCTTCACCTCTGGACGCACGCTTTAGCAAACTTCTCAGTTGCTGAGAAAGGCGATGCTGATCCTGCAGCATACAGTTATTGATCTGCTGGGGATCGGGGAAATCGTGTGGGGTAGTGTTCACAGTAAGGTTACAACAGTTTTTTCGCTGCTATTGAATATCAATAACCAAAAGCACTCACTGACAGCCCTGAATCTCATCCTATCATTATAATAGTGATAGTTACCTTCCATCCTGTGTAATATCTCGTACAGTTTGGTGAGTTACCCTAGTTAGGGTACCGCCCTGCCGCACCCTGCATCTGTGTCAGTAGTGGATATGTATCGATGCTGAATTTGTGGTGATTGGCGTGTATTTACGACTGAAATTCGATATCTAGTGAGTGGCTCGTTGGTTATATCGGTACTAGTGTAGTGTCCTGAATAAAATATTCATTTATAATTCCCAGTGTTCCGGTTTATGGCAAAGGAAGGAAAAAATGAATTCAGCAGT
>JAHXHU010000410.1 GCA_025656375.1 Candidatus Thiodiazotropha sp. (ex Ustalcina ferruginea)
CGACCCTACTCGCTTTTCTGGTCGAGTTGATAGCTTAACTATAACATCATCAAAGCCAAAATCCTTATACACTTCCAACAACAGCGTATTAAAGGCCTGCACCTCAGAGAGGATCTGATCTTCACTGCAGAAGATATGGGCGTCGTCCTGTACGAAACTACGAACACGCATCAAACCATGCAAGGTACCGGATGGTTCATTACGGTGACAGGAGCCAAACTCCGCCAGGCGCAATGGGAGATCCCGGTAGCTCTTCAGGCCGTGGTTGTAGATCTGAATGTGAGCCGGGCAGTTCATCGGTTTGATCGCGTAGACCCGGTCATCCGTCTCAGTGGTGAAGATATCGTCTCGGAATTTGTCCCAGTGGCCCGACTTTTCCCACAGGCTGCGGTCGATCACCTGGGGGGTATGAACCTCCTGATAGCCATGATTGTTCAGTTTGTCGCGTATATATTGTTGGATGGTCAGATAGATCTGCCAACCCTTGTCGTGCCAGAACGGCATCCCGGGGGCCTCTTCCTGGGTGTGGAACAGATCCTGAGCCTTGCCGATTTTGCGATGATCACGTTTCTCCGCCTCTTCCAGACGGTGCAGGTACTCCTTCAGCTCTTTTTTGTCACGCCAGGCCGTACCGTAAATGCGCTGTAGCATCTCGTTATTGGAGTCGCCCCGCCAATAAGCCCCTGCCACCTTCATCAGTTTAAAGCCCTTGCCCAGCTTACCGGTATTCGGCAGATGAGGACCCCGGCAAACATCAAACCAGTCACCTTGACGATAGACAGAGACCTCCTCCCCTTCTGGGATGAACTCTCGGATAATCTCGACCTTGTAGTTCTCGCCGATCGACTCGAAGACCTTCATCGCCTCATCTCTGTCCCAGACCTCCCGTTGCAGTGGCAGGTTGCGCTTGACGATCTCATGCATACGCTGTTCGATCTTTTTCAGATCATCCGGGGTAAAGGCCTCATCTCGGGCAAAGTCATAATAGAAACCATCCTCGATGGCAGGCCCAATGGTCACCTGGGTGCCTGGATAGAGCTCCTGTACCGCTTGTGCCATCACATGGGCGGCATCGTGGCGCAACAGCTCCAAGGCCTCTTCATCACGGCTGGTGACAATGGCGACTTCACAATCTTCTTGAATGAGATGGGAGCTATCAACCAGACGTCCATTGACTCGACCAGCCAGTGCGGCCTTGGCAAGTCCGGGGCCGATATCAGCGGCGATATCATAGACAGATACCGGCTTATCGAATTCACGCTGAGAACTATCGGGGAGAGAAATGACGGGCATATTATACTTCCTCATCAGTGGTGGCCCATACGAGAGGCCACTTGAAAATTAAAAAAGCCGGCGTTTATCTTGCCGGCCCTATGTTGTTACAAGGTCTCAATAATGAGGCAAAACGCTGGATCACTGCCACACAGAAGTAATCGGTACTGTGTGATTTCACACCTGTATCCAATCGTCAACACTAAGTGCTGACCTGGTTTACGGCATCTGCCTACGGCTGTCTAAGAGTAGACCCCAGGTAGGTGTTATGAAATCAAATAGTTATCTGACAATGCTCAATTCAGGCGCAGTCTAATATAGTCTGATTCAACAAGTCAAAACGAACAGAGTTGAAACCCATACTGAAGCACGTACTAACCATTCAGCAATCCCATGAGGCTCCCTCTATTCCGGACTATGCAGTAATGATCCGAAACTCCTTCGCCTTTACGATGGGCCGCACATAGCGCTTCTCACGCCGCATCTCGACAACACCATAGTTGGCCATAGTCTTCAGGGTACGGGAGAGATTACCTGGCCTACGACCTGTCGCTTCAGCCAGAGCCGAGATTGATACCGGTTTTATCTCTGTGATGGTTCTTAGAAGAGCACGATTCTCATCACTCAAGACCTCGGCAAGTGACTTCATCGAGGTAAACCAGACCTTGGGTTCATCGGGCTTCGGCTTATACTCACCACGTGCGATAGCTAAAACGTAATAAACAACCGCTCTCTGAACTAATTACTTAACCTAAACGAATATGCGATATTTGCTTTTTCTATTTCTAGTTGTTCCTTTTTTCTCTCATACGTATGCGTCTGACAAACTGCAACGAAGTGATTTGTCTCAACTAGCCGCTTCGGCAAATCAGGAAAAGCTGCCGATTCTGCTTATTGTGTCTCAGCACCATTGTCCTTTCTGTGTACGGCTAAAGGAAGAAATTATTTACCCCATGCAGATTAGTGGCGATTATGAAGACAAAGTGATCATTGCTGAGATCCTCCTTGACTCGTCCAAAAATATTCTCGACTTAAAAGGCAACTTGGTGAAGCCTGGTGTAATTGGAGATTCTTATAAGGTATGGGTGACGCCAACACTACTGTTTCTAGTGTAGTGTCCTGAATAAAACAGTCATTTATAATTCCCAGTGTTCCGGTTTATGGCAAAGGAAGGAAAAAATGAATTCAGCA
>JAHXHU010000296.1 GCA_025656375.1 Candidatus Thiodiazotropha sp. (ex Ustalcina ferruginea)
TCCGGGGCCATAACAGGTTGTCGAAGATCGAGTCGATTTCGGGGACTTGGAAGTCCCGAAATCCATCATGAGATCAAAGACTCTCTTGTCGCTCTCCAGGGTTGGTAGCGAACGAACATTTTCAGTCAATACAGCGCCCATCTTTGATGGTAAGGGTTATCCACGTGGTGTGTTGGCTACGTTCGATGATATGACGGACCTGGAGAAAAAACATAGGGAGCTACAATCAACACTCGAAAAATTGCGTAGTTCAGAGAAGGCTCTACGCGATAAAACGGTTGAACTTGAGTTGCTTGCTACTCAAGATCCTTTGACTGGGTGTTTCAATCGTCGTGCTTTCTTTCAAAAATACGATATCATTTTTGAATCGGCAAGAAAGGATGGAGGTGGTTTGGTCTTTATGATGATCGATATCGATCATTTTAAAGCGATTAATGACCAGTATGGCCACTCAAATGGTGACAAGGTCATTAAGTTTGTCGCTGAAACTCTGATTGTCAACTCAAGACCGGAGGATGTGGTCTGTCGTTATGGAGGTGAAGAGTTTTCACTAGTGATGCCTCATGCTGACCATAAACAGGCCATGGTCATTGCTGAACGGCTACGTATGGAGATTCAACAGAAAGGCCACGATCTCTTTACTGATAAGCGGACAGTAACTGTAAGCTTCGGTATGGCGTTGTTTACTGAAGATATTGATGATCCGATGCTCCTTATTAATAATGCTGAGGAAGCGCTCTATCTGGCTAAGGAGCAGGGTCGGAATCGTGTGATCACCTGGGACGCCGAGTTGACTGAGCAGAAACGAGCATTAGCAAGAGAGAACAGTGAAAATAAAAAAGTTGAATTAGAACCGGCGGATGAGGATGCAGGTAAAGTACTTAAGAGTGAGATTTATCGACTGGAGGATATAGTAAGAAATCTTGAATCCGAGCTGGAATACAGTCGTGAAGAGATCAATCGTCGTGAAGGAAAAGATGAGCTGACCGGACTGCCTAATAAATTAATATTCAGTGATCGTATTCTACAGGTACTTGCCAGGTGTAAACGATATCACAAATCGGCAGCACTGGTATCTATTGATATTGATGACTTTAGCAGTATCAACGAAGCATTTAGTTTCACTATTGGCGATCAAATTCTTAAGATAATTTCAGGTCGGTTGGTAGATTCGTTGAGAATTACAGACACCGTTGCGGTTATCTATGAACAGGATGATAAAGAGTCTTCCGCAATTTCTCGAGTCAATAATGATGAGTTCGCACTGATATTGACTGACGTACAAGACATTGAGTCGGTTACATGGGCAGTGCGGAGAATTTTGAACAATCTAAAATTACCCATTGAAATCAATGATCAGGAACTGTTCGTGTCGTTCAGTGTTGGTATTGCCCTCTATCCTCATGACGGTGAAGTGCCAGCAGGGTTATTGCAAAAGGCCAGCTCAGCCCGTTATGCTGCCAAACGACTGCAGGGCAGCAATAACATTCATTTCTTTTCAAATGAGATCAATCGGGATGCCTATCGTAAAGTATGGCTTGAAAGTCAACTGCATAAGGCAATAGTACGTTCTAATTTTGAACTGGTCTACCAGCCGAAAGTAGACGTAAAGAGCGGACGTATAGTCTGTATGGAGGCGTTGGCTCGCTGGCCCCATGCAAAGGTTGGTTTGATACCACCGGCAGAGTTTATTCCTGTAGCGGAGTACACTGGGTTAATTCACAAGTTGGGTATTTGGGTATTGAGGCAGGCGTGCCAGGATTTAAGAATATGGCATGATCAGGGTTATAATAAAGAGCTACGTGTTGCCGTCAATCTATCTGCAGTGCAGTTTCGCAAGAAGAACCTGATGGAGAAGGTGCTCAATAGCTGTAAAAAAATAGATATCGATCCCTCATTTATTGAGCTAGAGATTACAGAAAGCGCATTGGTGGAAAACTTTGAAGGGACTCAACCCGTCATGCTGCAGATGAGTGAGGCAGGGATACACTTTACACTGGATGATTTCGGTAAAGGATTCTCATCTCTCAGCTACCTTAGAAAGCTTCCTATTGATAGTATAAAGATTGATCACCCATTTATTGAGGGTACACTGCCTAGTGAGCATGACCAAACGATAATAAACGGCATCATTTCGCTGGCTAAGAGCTTGCGATTGAAGGTGACAGCCGAAGGTGTTGAGACAGAAAGTCAGAAAATGGTACTGGCCAATCTTGAATGTGATGAAATCCAGGGTACCTTCTTTAGCGAACCGGTGTCCGCAGATGAAGCATCAGCCATGCTTGCGACTTATAATACTATCTCTGAGGAGTAGCGCAACGCGAATTGAAGACGTTGGGTGCGGTCTGCTGTTCCGAGCATCATTGTCACACTCGCTACCAACCCTGGAGAGCGAAGCGAAGGTTGGTAGACCCCGGCAGGCGTAGGGCCCGGGCAGGTATCCGCTGTCGCGTAGCGGCT
>JAHXHU010000312.1:0-262 GCA_025656375.1 Candidatus Thiodiazotropha sp. (ex Ustalcina ferruginea)
GGATCCACCAGATCCCGATATTTCACCACTTCAATCCAGGCTGCTATTCTCATGAATATTTATGGGACAGCAGTGACACAGTCCATATTTTCGTGTGATCAGCGTGTTTGAAAAACCCGTTGCATAGGTGACTCGAGCAATCAACCAAGCGATCACATTACCTATGATGAATGCGGATAAACCTGCCATCAAGGCTATCTTGACCCCGGCAGCAAAACAGACCAATGCGCCGAAAAACAACATTACAAAGGTGGAGATCGGA
>JAHXHU010000312.1:272-2453 GCA_025656375.1 Candidatus Thiodiazotropha sp. (ex Ustalcina ferruginea)
TCACAAATGTGGTTACGAGACCGGCCGTGTTCCAGCTTATCTGTAACCAACCCTTACGATCCGCCTCAGGAACCGACTCCAGGGCATGATCCTCCATCTTGTCAGACAGACCGGTATTCATGGCACCCCCTTATGGCTTATTCCAATGGGCCTCGTGTTATTGCGGTCAAACCCTCGCTTACTTGGAACTGCTTGGGGCCGATTCCTGTCAAACCGAACTCAGCCAGTCTGGCACAATGCATTTAAGTATAGCGGCTGCTAACCCGACAAAGCTGTGCATTATCGCTACCAACTCCGGCATGGAGGTTATCTGCACCCTGGCAGCGAATAGGGAACCGACAGCATCTCCTCACCCGCCTCCCGATACTCACCGTCACTGAATTTTGCCCCTTGACGGGCACCGCTCTCCATTGAAATGGTAAACCCTGGTTGCTGTAGCTTTTGAGTCACTGAGGGCGTCAGTGCAACCCGTTTTTTCGCCAGGATGGATCTCCTTTGGCACACCGATAATCATGAAAGTCATCTCCACGTATGAATACTCACCTGATTCCACAATAGAATTGCCTTCTGAGAGCGTCTTGTTCAGTCAGGTTCATTGCTTGACTGGCAGTGCATGGCCTGAAAAACCCTGTTTTCAGTCCAGCATTGGAGATCGCTTGTTAAAATTATATGTGCATTAAAAGTGCCTACCTTGCGCAATTCGCATAGTCCCGATACAGATCCGCTCTTAATAATTGTGTAAAGGCCAATTGGGATAGGAGATGTGATGTTGCGCCATTTTCATAAGTCGTGAACCTCTGAAAATGTCGAACAGTAACGGACACTAGCTAGGGCTTGATAACAGGCCCTAGCCTATTTGGCATGACATACAGGTCCGGAGGATCCAAATGAGTACCCGTATATTGACTGAATTCGAGCTTCTGACACCGAACACCATTTCGGAAGCACTGGATATCCTTGATGAGTTTCGCGATAACGTCGTACCTATTGCCGGCGGTACCGATGTCCTGGTGGCAATGAAGTTTGGCTTTTCAACTGAATATGCCATGAGCATCTCAGCCATACCGGACTTGGACTACCTTTCATTCGATCCGAAAAAAGGATTACGCATTGGTGCAAATGCAACCATATCCCAAATTCTCGATTCCAAGGCAGTCAAACAACACTATCCAGCGCTTTGGCAGTCGGCAAAGATATTTGCCACACCGCAAATACGTAACAGTGCCACACTCATTGGCAATCTTTTGCGCGCCTCACCGGCAGGAGATTGTAGCTGTGCCGTCTATGCATTGGGTGGCTCAATTGTACTGGTCAGCAAACAGGGTGAAAGAGAAGTCGATATTGACGACTTGTGGATCTCTTATCAGAACACAGAACGTCGCTCCGATGAACTTGCTATCGAGTTGAGAATACCGGCACCTGAACCAGGTAGTCGATCGGCTTTCAAACGACTGACCCGGGTCAATGAAGATCTCGCAAAGCTCAATGTCGCTGTCAATCTTGTCATGGATGGCGATAAATGTACCCATGCCCGCCTCGCTATGGGATGTGTTGCCCCTACACCACTACGTCTGCGCGTAACAGAAAAGCAACTGATCGGGCAGGCACTTGATGGCCCGGTTTTAAAACGGATCATGGAATCCGTCAAGGAAGAGATCAATCCCATAGATGATCAACGTTCCACTGCCGAATACAGGAAATCCGTATCCGGTGTATTTCTACGACGCGCCATCGAACAGGCATGCGATATCAGTTAATCGAATTCAGGAAAATGCGATGAAAAAACATAATATCAGTTTGCAAGTCAATGGCGCTGTCCATGAGGTAACGATCCAGCCCAACAAAACCCTGCTCGACGTCTTACGAGACGAATTGAATATGCCTGAAACCAAGTATGGATGCGGTACCGGTGAATGCGGGGCTTGCACAGTCCTTGTGGATGATCAGAAGGTGATCAACTCATGCCTGACCCTGGCAGCTACTATGGATGAAAAATCCATTACAACAGCTGCTGGATTACAAACTGCAGATGGCACCCTGCACCCGGTTCAGGAAGCCTTTGTAGAAAATGCAGCGGTGCAATGCGGCTACTGCACGCCAGGCATGGTTCTAAAATCCGTGGGGCTTTTGAAGAAAAATCCCAACCCATCGGAAGATGAGATTCGCGAGTGGCTGGAAGGC
>JAHXHU010000390.1 GCA_025656375.1 Candidatus Thiodiazotropha sp. (ex Ustalcina ferruginea)
AAAGCCTTGATCAGATACTGGAAAAAGTGGGGCGAGCCACGGTTGTATTGCAAAATGGATAATATGTTTAGGACACTACACTAGGTTGAATCCACTATTCGGGGTAATACAGGCTATTCACAGTAGCTTGCGTTATAAACTGCTGGCTTTGGTTTTGTTTCCAATTCTGTTGATGATGCCGATTGCACTGGGCCTGGCCATCTACTGGGGATCGCAATTCAGCTACGATCAACTCTTCATCAAGGTCAATACCGACCCTCGGTTGCTGAAGATAATTTTCATCGTATCCAGGAAGATTATCTGAATACCCTCGGACGACTGGCGGAATCACATAACTTCTACACTGCCCTCGAATCCAAGAGCGGTCGTGTGATCGATGAGCAGTTGGCTGATTTAAGGCAAACAGCTGGATTCAGCTATCTGCATCTGCTGGGGATAGATGGGAGGCATCTATTTCAGTCCTATGATTCACCGAATAAACGAGGCCATCCATCACCCTCGTTGCTGGCTGCACTACAGGGCTTTCCTCGTGTGGAGATAGAAATATTTTCAGCAGAGAACCTGGATGAACAGTCACCGGGACTGGCCGAGCAGGTAGCGCTTTCCTTGTTGGATACACCGCGAGCTAGACCGACCAAACAGGAAGTGGAGGAACGTGGCATGATGATCCGTGCGCTCTATCCGGTTAATAACTCCCGTGGGCAGGTGATTGCTGTACTGGATGGTGGGGTGCTGTTAAATGGCAATTTTCAGTTTGTCGATACAATCCGTGATCTGGTGTACGGACCGGGTAGTCTGCCAAAGGGGAGCATTGGCACCGTTACGGTATTTATTAATGATGTCAGGATTACCACAAATGTGCCACGGACACCCCATCAGAGGGCTTTGGGGACACGCGTCTCCAATGAGGTGAGAACAAAGGTATTGGATCTTGGTGAGAAGTGGATTGATCGCGCCTTTGTAGTAAACGATTGGTACATTTCAGCCTACCAGCCGATTATCGACGTCAATGGTGATCGGGTCGGTATGCTGTATGCGGGTTTTCTGGAGTCTCCATCCCGGAACGCCTTGTGGCGGGCGTTTGGTGTTTTAATTCTACTATTTCTCACGCTGATGTTTTTTTCATCTCTGCTGTCAGTGAAGGGTGCGAAATCGATCTTTAAACCACTTGAGATGATGATAGCGGTTGTTCGTGCGACACGTGAAGGTTATACCAAGCGTATCGGTAAGATCTCCTCCATGGATGAGATTGGCGTCCTGGCAAATGAATTTGATCTACTGTTGGATCTGCTGCAAGAGCGGAATCTCCAGGTTCAACAGTGGGCCGGTCAGCTGGAGGAGAAGGTTGATGAACGAACAGCAGAGCTGAAATTCAAAAATGAGAAGTTGCTTACCACCATACAGATACTGCGTGAAACACGAGCTCAGTTGATTACCGCAGAAAAACTTGCTGCATTGGGTGAATTGACTGCCGGAGTCGCCCATGAGATCAATAATCCGGCAGCCGTAATGTTGGGCAATCTCGACCTGTTGGTGGAAGAGTTGGGTGAGGACGCCGCTCCTGTGAAAGATGAGATTGATCTGATCATCGAACAGATCTTCCGCATTAAAGATATTATTAATAACCTATTGCAATATGCCAGGCCTGATCAAATAACGGAGATACCCACTTTGATCGATGTCAACGAAGTTGCACAACACACTTTGGCATTGGTGCGCTATCTTCGAAAAGAGAGCCAGTTTGAGATCCTGTTGGATCTGAATGCTACACGACCTATCAAGATCAATCCCCATGAGCTGCAACAAGTACTGGTCAACCTGGTCGTCAATGCTGTGCATGCCTTGCGCAATGGTGAAGGGAAGGTTTATCTGACGACTCGTGACTGGGATCAGAAGGGTATAGTGATAGACGTAGAAGATAATGGTTTGGGTATAGAAGAGGATCAGATAGAGTTGATATTCAATCCTTTTCATACCAATAAACGTGTAGGAGAGGGTACCGGATTAGGCTTGTCTGTCAGTTATGGATTGATAAAAAAATATGGAGGCGATATCACGGTCAGTTCAGAGCGGGGTAAGGGATCATTGTTTTCTGTCTGGCTATTGGAGGAGCCTGACATTATTGAAGAAGAGACGGCCTTGATAGAGCAGTTTTACTCTGCCGAGCAAGAGGTGGGGGAGGGTGATATAAACACTGCCCAGAAAATGAAGAGTGCATGATTCTTAAAATAACTCAAAGTATGAAGAGAATTGCAATGAATACATATAATCACTGCTGTCCCATAAATACTTAACGAGAAAGGCCTGAAAACCCCCTTGTTTTGATACAATGAAATCGTGACAAGTCATTGATCAACA
>JAHXHU010000099.1 GCA_025656375.1 Candidatus Thiodiazotropha sp. (ex Ustalcina ferruginea)
GCCACCAGATCGTCGAGTTGACGGGCACCTTCAAAATAGGCGCTCAATTCAGAGGTCACAGAAAGACTGGAACGCATTTGACCGGCAATGAAGCTGTCATATTGACGCTGAAGCTCGGAGGTCTTTACCCCTGAACCCAGGTAACCACCCACAGGACTTAGAAAGGGCTCCCGTGTGGCAAAATCGACCCGCTGACGGCTATAACCCTCAGTATTGACGTTGGAGATGTTGTGACCGGTAGTGTCGAGCGCATGCCTGTTGGCAATCAGCCCGGAGACTCCGATGGATTGTATGCTCACCTAAATCGCCTCTCTTTCGCTCTGTATCGGCTGATGGGACGCGCTCTTGAATTGACTCAGGGCAGTCTGGATCTCCTGCCCATGCATCACACGTATTATTTTCTCGGCATAGTTGGGGTCTGTTGCATAACCCGCATCTTGCAGCGCCTTGAAGTAGGCTGTGGCATCCTGGGTATTCTGCAAGGCATCCGTATAACGGGGATTCTCTTTGAGAAAGCTCACATAGTCCTGGAAACTCGCTTCAAAGGAGCTGTAAGTACGGAAATTTTCCCGTTTGCGTACCGCCACATCCTGTTGATATTCCAGTGTCTCCTTCTTGACCTGTCCACCACCCCACCGCTGATCCGCCTTGATACCAAACAGGTTGTGGCTATTTTGTCCATCGGTTGATTGCATCACATGCCCACCCCAACCTGTCTCAAGCGCTGCCTGAGCGAGCAGTGCCTCAGTGGGTAACCCAAGTTCAATCGCCGCCTGCTCGGCAGCTGACCAGAGGGATTTGACAAAGCTCTCTGGCGAATCGATCTTGTCCAAGGATGACCGTTTATCAAGATCGACCTTATCTGTTGTCGATGGAACAGGGTTTTCTGTAATGGCCGGTGTCTGTCGTCTCACCAGTGAAGCGGGATTTTGCCAATAGTTATCCAGACCGGAGAGTGCTTGTGCGGTGCCTTTCTCCTCGACACCCAACTGGCTACGCAACATCTGCAACATACCGAGGCCACGCTTCTCGGAAAGATTGACCGAAAGCTGTTGGTCGTACATATCCTGTACGAACCGGGTCTGTTTACTCTCAAACAGGCCACCGCCGTAACTGGCCTGACGCATCTGTTTGACCATTATCTGCACAAAAAGGGATTCAAACTGACGAGCCACCTGCTCGGCAGTCCCTGACTGATCATCCCGCGCCTGACGCTTTAGGGCCGTCAACCCCGAAAAGTCGTGGTAGAGCGATGGCGCGACACTGTTCATCAGATCACCAGCAGTTCAGCGCGTAAGGCACCGGCCTCTTTCAAGGCCTCCAGGATGGCCACCAGATCGCTGGGTGCAGCACCCACCTGATTGACAGCACGTACCACATCGTCCAGGGAAGCACCCGGATTAAACAAAAACATGTGATCCTTGCCTTCTTCGGTGATCGTCACCTGGCTCTGGGGTACAACCGCCGTTTCACCTGCACGGGCAAAAGGTCCTGGTTGGGAGACAGCTGTCTCTTCGCTAATACTCACCACCAGGTTGCCATGGGATACAGCTGCCGGGTAGACACGCACTTGATTATTGATCACTACCGTACCTGTACGCGAATTGATAATCACCTTCGCCGAGGTAGTGCCGGGTTTTACTTCCAACTCCTCCAACATAGCCACAAAGGTGACTTTCTGACCGGGATCGGTTGGCGCATTGACGCGAATAGAGGTTGCATCGACTGCCTTGGCAGTACCTGGGCCGATGGTCAGATTGATTGACTCGGCAACACGCATCGCAGTGGTAAAATCCCCGTCGTGAAGATTGAGGGTCAATAAGGGTGCCTGATTGAAGGCGTTCGGTACTTCACGTTCAACAGTGGCTCCATTGGGTATTCGTCCAGCACTCGGAATATTCACCGTCAATTTCGAGCCATCCTGCCCCTCTGCACTGAGTCCGCCGACGACCAGATCACCCTGCGCCAAGGCGTAATTATTGCCATCTGCACCCTTTAGGGGCGTCATCAACAAGGTACCGCCACGCAGGCTTTTTGCATTACCCAGTGAGGAGACGGTGACATCGATTTTCTGTCCGACTTTACTGAAGGGAGGAAGATCACCATGTACGATGACCGCTGCCACGTTCTTAGGCTTGATGTTGACGCCATCGGGAATCTGCACACCCAGTTGGGAAAGCAGGTTCTTTAAGCTGTTGATGGTATAGGGGGAGTCGGTATCCTTGTCGCCGGTACCGTCCAGTCCGACAATCAAGCCATACAAGAGAGTCTTTGATCTCATGATGGATTTCGGGACTTCCAAGTCCCCGAAATCGACTCGATCTTCGACAACCTGTTATGGCCCCGGAC
>JAHXHU010000290.1 GCA_025656375.1 Candidatus Thiodiazotropha sp. (ex Ustalcina ferruginea)
GGCGCAAGGCACGGCGGGTCTACAGTCTCGCCTCACGGCTGCCGGGGACTAACCGCCTCGGCTTTCAGCCTTCCATGGCGCTCAGCGAATGCTTCACTCTAATGGGAGTGGTGCCTGAATCTGATGAGTGGGCAGTCGATAAATTAGGGATATAGCCGAATGGCACTTACTTAAGAGATTCGAGCATCGTCATTAGCCATGCCTCAGAAACTCACCCGAGAAGATTTGTCGCAAATAAACGCAAATCACCGCGAATTAACGCCAAATAAGAGTTATCCTTGTATAGGCCAATTGCGGAAATTTGCGGTGACTAGCGTCCATTTGCGGCTTTTCTTCTTAAGTAAGTGCCATTGGGATATAGCCCTAGTACATCACCACCACCCTCGATTTCACACCTATTTCGAAGGATACTATGAACGGTTACTACCTCGCCATTGTGGATCTATCATTATAAAGTGGATTAGTTCGTACCTGTACCCAGGACACCAGCGCTCGTCATTCTGGCGAAGGGATCCAGTAAGTTGTTACGAGCATACGTTCGGGTTAGTAAATCCCCAGGATTCCGGCATGCACCGGGATGACATGGCGTTAATAGGCGTTTCTGAACAGATACAAGTTAGCAGGAAATCTGAGAATATTTTTTTATGGAACGCTATTTATCAGAATCTTTCTGCTATAGGATCGTATCGTTGAGGATTGAAGTTAAATAGCTGCTAAATGTTTGAATCGTACTACGAATTAAACGCAAACCCATTTCGGTTAAGTACCGATGAACAGTTCCGGTTTGCACATAAAAACTACATTAAGGCGTGGTCATACCTGAGATATGCCCTGGATCAGGGGGAAGGGTTTGTCATGATCACCGGCCAGCCTGGGTCAGGGAAGACGACCCTGATCCGTGACATCTTGTCGGAATTGGATGAAACGAAGGTGTTGGCGATCAATCTGGTCACTAACCAACTCCAGGCCGAAGAGCTCTTGCGAAAAGTCGCGTTGGAGTATGGCTTGCCTGCGGAGACCTACAACAAGGCGACATTATTAACCCGCATTGAGGCGTTTGTCACAAGTCAGTACCAGGCGGGCAGACGAGCTATCATTGTTATCGATGAGGCGCAAAACCTGACCCTTAACGGTCTCGAAGAACTCCGTCTGCTCTCAAACCTGCAAGCCGGCAGCCACCCTCTTTTTCAGATCTTCCTTATCGGCCAGGATGAACTTCGAAATGTCATTCTAGGTCCTGCCATGGAGCAGATAAGACAGAGATTGATCGCTACTTGCCAAATAGAGTCCATGAATGTGCAGCAGACTGAGGGCTACATAGAGCACAGGTTAGGTATTGTCGGTTGGCGTGACAATCCTGAACTGGACCCTGCAATATTTCCCCTTATTCACTATTTGACAGAGGGAATACCCAGAAAGATAAATCACGTGGCAAGCCGTCTGTTGCTCTATGACGCTTTGGAAGAGAAGCATAAATTCTTTGAAGAAGATGTGTGGATTGTGGCTGAAGAGTTATTTGATGAAGAGCGGTTATCCTTTACAGTGGGCGAAACATTTGAAGCATTCAAAAGTAAATATGATGATGTACAGGCTAAGCTGAAGGAATCACTTGAGAAGGAGGGCTTAGAGGCTGATCAACAGTCTTCGCAAAGTGACGGTGAGAATACAGGCAGCGGTGTGACACCCGCCATAGGTTCTGAACCAGATATCGATTCAGAGCCTGATCTTCAACAACAGTCACCCATTGAATATGGTGATCCTGCAATTTTTACTGAGGAACAAACTTCTGACGGAGAAAAAGAGTTCACAATAAATAGTCAAGCAACAGACTACATCGATGACGAGATTACTGAAAGGGTCTCCACACCAGTCGGTAAGAGATTCCTTGATGATGAAGAGCAGGAAGCACTGACATCAAAGATACTGCATGAGAATAGAACAGTCGCCGATGAGTTGATGGCTGAGGCGACCATCTCATCAGAGAATGAAAGTGACTCTAAAATCAGTTCAGAGGTATCACCAAAGACCTGGTTCGATGCCCAGGGAGTATCTGAAGAGTATTCACATCATAAGACAGAAGACATCCTCAACCTACCTTCAATGAAGGCAGAGAAACGCAAACATGATATTGATGAAAAGGGTGGTTTAATTAATACTGCTGAGACCGTTGAAGTCGATGAACTCTTTGCGGATGGTATAGAAAAATCACTACGTCATATCTTCTTTTTTGTTGTAGCTGGCCTCTTTTTTCTAGCATTGTGTACGCCCAGCATGGGTATGAACTAATGAGGTGAAAGTCCTCTGTAGGAAGGTCACCATCCTTAGCGATTTCAAGCTATTAGATG
>JAHXHU010000306.1 GCA_025656375.1 Candidatus Thiodiazotropha sp. (ex Ustalcina ferruginea)
GCCGCTTCGCGACAACGGATACCTGCCCGGGCCCTACGCCTACCGGGGTCTACCAGCCTGCGCATTCGCTATCCATGGCCGGCAGCGAATGTTCAATGGGAACGATGGATCATTGGCTATAGCAGGGAGCATCAGTTCAGTCTGATGCACAGCTTAGTTTTCAACACCTTTACCGCTAGCCAATGGAGCTTTATAACAATCGGCATGATTGCAGCCACCCTGTTGTTTGTTGGCCTGCGCATTACCTGGCAAGGCAAGCAGCAGCAAACCCGCACAAAAAGAATATATGATCGCTTTTGTCGTAGGCTGTCACGCCTGGGTATTACCCGAAGGCCCTATGAGGGGCCATTGGATTTTGCAAGACGAGCATCACGACGACGTCCTGATCTGGCAGCACAGATCATGCGGATTATCGATCACTACATTCAGCTACGCTACGCTTCTCGCAGTACCGACATGGAATGCCAGCTTTTCGCACGGCAGGTACGCCAGTTTCGGCCACGGCGACGCTGATCCTCAATCAACAATCATCTACTTTCTGAATTAACCATGCAGAGTGGCATAAAGCCTATCTTTCAACAGTAGACGCCGCTTCTTCATCTCTTCAATATGAAAATCAGATACCGGGGTGCTCAGCTCTTCAAGATTTCGAATATGCGCATCCAACCAGTCATACTCAGTTGTGAAATACCTCATTGTTTTCACGCAATTCGGCAATTTTTTCAGCATATTCGTGAAATTCGTGCAACAGATCATGGGGTTCGCCCAACATGGTTTCTTCTCCTCCTCAAACATTTTATCTATTCCAACATAGTTAGCCGTGACTTTGCTACGACTGCAATGTGCTCGATCAAATAAGCTTCTTGAATTATACTAAAGCCCTCAGTTGCTCTATTTTCCTATACAGAAGCTACTGAATATCCGACCCAGAAGATCATCTGCAGTAAATTCTCCCGTTATCTCTGACAGCGACTGCTGCGCCAGGCGCAGATCTTCCGCTAACAATTCACCGGCTTGATCCCTGCACAGACTTGTTGATCCCTGATTCAGATATCGTAACGCTTTTTCTAAGGCATCAAGATGTCTGCGTCGAGCGATAAACTCCCCTTCACCCAACGCCTGATAGCCGACACACTGCTTAAGATGTTCTCTCAATAATTCGATGCCCACACCTTTTGTGGCAGAGAGCGCGATTTCTATGCCTGATTCATCCTCACTGATAGCGGCGGGTCTGTTAGCAAGATCGATTTTATTTCTCACAAGGGTCACTGGAACACCTTCCGGCAAGCGGCTCCTGTCGAGTGCTAAATGTTGAGGGTCGGTCTGATCATCGAATACCCAGAGAACACGGTCAGCCTGTTCGATCTCTCGTTTTGCCCTGCGAATACCTTCCTCTTCCACCGGATCCTGGCTCTCCCGCAGACCGGCTGTATCGATGATATGCAGTGGCAGGCCATCAATAGAGATCCTTTCACGTAGCAGATCCCTGGTAGTACCGGGTATCTCTGTAACAATGGCTGTTTCAGCCCCTGCAAGTGCATTTAACAGACTCGATTTTCCAGCATTCGGACGTCCCGCGATAACCAGCGTCAAACCATCTCTAAGCAGTCTCCCGGTCTGAGCATTCTGCAATGTACTTTGTGTCTCCGCAATCACAGTATGTAAGTGCTCACTTAGATTGCCGTCACTGAGGAAGTCAATCTCCTCCTCAGGAAAGTCTATAGCAGACTCGACATACAAACGCAGCTCGATCAGCCTTTCGACCAATTTATAAATACGCTCTGAAAAGGCCCCTTGCAAAGTGCGGCATGCAAGTCGTGCAGCAGCATGACTATCCGCGTCGATCAAGTCCGCTATTGCTTCGGCCTGAACCAGATCCAGTTTGTCATTGAGAAAGGCTCTTTCACTGAACTCCCCCGGTCTGGCCAGGCGGGCACCCAGCTGTAGAGAGCGTTGCAAAAGCAGATCCATCACTATCGGACCACCATGACCTTGCAACTCCAGCACATCCTCACCAGTGAAAGAGTGGGGCGCTGGAAAAAAGAGTGCAAGACCTCTATCTATGACCTCTCCATGCTGATCATAAAAAGACTTCAGGCATGCTTGTCTGGGAGGTAGTGGCGGGGCGTCGATCAGATCTTGCGCAATAGCCATACAATGGGGTCCGCTGATGCGAACAATGCCCACCCCACCGCGTCCGGGTGGGGTGGCGACAGCTGCAATTGTGTCACGCCGCTGCATTGTCAATTGTAGCGTCTAGGCGTCTGTCGGACTTAGGTGATCGTAGCGAGGGGAAGCCATTTTGAGTCAGATTTATCGATTAAATGAGGGGAA
>JAHXHU010000444.1 GCA_025656375.1 Candidatus Thiodiazotropha sp. (ex Ustalcina ferruginea)
TCAGTGCCTATATCGCGAATTTGCCCATGTCTCGAAGAAATGGGCATGGATCCGGCTCCTACTTAAAGCATGGGAAGCAGATATACGATAAAGATTGTGCTGAATGTCATGGGGATAATGCTGAGGGAGTAGCCGAGGATCATATGCCGTTACTACAGGGACAGCACTACCTCTATCTTGTTCGTCAGTTCAAATGGATACGTGATGGTCGCAGACGCAATGCCGACCAGAAGATGGTGAAACAGATCCAGCGCTTTAGCAATCGAGATATTACCGCGGTAATGGACTATATCTCTCGCTTACAACCCCCTCAGGAAAAGCTTGCACCCCCTGATTGGCGAAACCCGGATTTCCCTCGCTTCCGTTCTCACTAGATCGTGTTCAGAGCTACCTTAAAGCTCAAGGACGTCACCTGGCTCTGGAACAGAAGCCTTGAAGTTGAGATCAGACTCCAGCTTATTACTAAATTCCTGTTTGGACTCAGGTTCACCATGCACCACATGCACCTGGGGACTGCTTTTTTCGAAATATCCGAGCCAGCGTATCAGATCGTCCACATCGGCATGTGCAGAGAGACCACCGACGGTATGGATATTCGCCTTCACCCGATACTCATCACCATGGATCCTGACAATGGACTTACCATCAACCAATGCACGCCCCAAGGTGCCATTGGCCTGATAACCCACGATCATAATATGTGCCCCACTACGAGAAATATTGTGCTTGAGATGGTGAATGATACGTCCCCCGGTACACATTCCACTCGCTGAAATGATGATTGCACCACTCTTGATTCGATTGATGCCCATCGACTCCTCAGGTGACTGAGTCAATTTTAAATTTCTCAGGTGAGGCATCTCATTGATCTGCTTACGCAACTTGGTTGCCTCATCATCATAGAGATGGGGATATTCCCAATAGACCTTGCTAGCCCTGATCGCCATTGGACTATCCAGAAAAACCTGCCAGCGGTCTAAATCCCATTGGTCATAATATTTTCCCAGATAGTAGAGAATCTCTTGACTACGCCCGATTGCAAAGGCGGGAATCAACAGGTTCCCCTTCTCGTGAGTCGCCTCTTGAATGATCTCACCAATCTCATCGATGGTACTCTGTCGGTCACGGTGTCGACGATTCCCATAGGTACTTTCGACAATAACGTGATCCGCCCTCTCTATCACTTCCGGATCGTTTAAAATCGGTGTGTCATACTGACCCAGATCCCCACTGAAAACGACTTTTCTCTGTTTACCATTCTCATTTAGCCAGACTTCCACGCAGGCGGATCCAAGGATGTGGCCCGCATCCTGATAGCGAATGGATATACCCGGAAGAATCTCTCTCTTCTCTTTGTATCGCAGGCCGACAAGGTTATTCAATGCATCGCGTGCATCATCAACGGTGTAGAGCGGATCGATAAACGGTTTATTCTTACGTTTGCGCCATTTGTTCTCGTATTGGGCATCCTTCTCCTGCAGGAAGGCGGAATCCTGAAGCAGAATATCGCACAGATCAACCGTTGCGTTTTGTGCATAGATGGGTCCCTGATAGCCTTGTTTGACCAACAGCGGAATACGCCCGGAGTGATCAATATGGCCGTGACTCAGTACAACCGCACTGATCTCATGTGGGAAAAAAGGGAAGGGTCGACGGTTTTTTTCCATCTCTTCTCTGCGCCCCTGGATCAGACCACAATCGAGCAGTACGGTCTCTCCATTTGCGCGAAGGATATGACAAGAACCGGTTATTCCACTGGTCGCACCATAGAATTCAATATGCATACGGGTTGTCCTTTTGAGGATATTTTTAATAACTACCTGAATCGGTGGGTTCAGGTTCCAGCCAATCACAGTCTCAAATCAAAGACTGTTGTTATTATGTCTACTTTTATTCTAACCAGCTTAACATGAAGGAGTCATTTATCACCCCACATGTGACGAAACGCCACAATATTCAACATTCAACCCATACTGACATCGATGACAAAAGGATATAATCTGCAGTATTCAACGTTTATTTCCGGATATCCAGCATGACAGCAGACACAGATCAAATCGAGACCTCCTCCAACAAACGTGGTTTGCGCGGCGTTCATATCCTATGGATTGTTCTGGCCACCATTCTAGTAACGGCGGCGATAACCTACTGGGTAGTGCGTACCTACATCTACGCCAAGGATTTTACACCGGTACAACTCAGTTCCTCTGAACAACAAGTACTCAATGTCAAGTTGAGGGAGCTAGTGTAGTGTCCTAAACATATTATCCATTTTGCAATACAACCTTGGCTCGCCCCACTTTTTCCAGTATCTGATCAACGCTTTTAGT
>JAHXHU010000359.1 GCA_025656375.1 Candidatus Thiodiazotropha sp. (ex Ustalcina ferruginea)
GCGATGGAGGGCGATTCTGTCACACCTGATGGTAAATATCTGATCTCGCTGAACAAGCTGGCCATTGATCGTTTTAATCCGGTCGGTCCGCTGCATCCACAGAACCATCAGCTGATTGATATCAGTGGCGATAAGATGCAGCTGCTCTACGATATGCCATTACCGCTGGGCGAACCCCACTATGTGGTAGCAATTAAAGCCGACAAGCTGAAGCCTGCTGTACGCTACAAATCAGGTTGGAATAGCCGTGCGGATGCCATATCTCCTTTCAAGACCCGTGCCGGTCGCGAAAAGGTGGTACGTGGCGAGGATGGTGTGGTTCATGTCTACGGTACTGTCATACGTTCGCACATCACACCTGAGATCATCGAAGTGGAAGAGGGCGAAACTGTCTCCATCCATCTGACCAATCTGGAGCGTGCAGAGGACGAGACCCATGGTTTCGCGCTCTACAACGAGAATGTGAATCTCTCGATTGAACCGGGTAAGACGGTTTCGGCAACCTTTACAGCGGAGAAGGCTGGCGTTTTCCCTTACTATTGCACCGAGTTCTGTTCTGCATTGCATCTGGAGATGCAGGGTTACTTGCTGGTCACCCCAAAGGGCTATGTGGCCAAGGCGTCTGAAATCAAAGAGGGTACTAAGTACACTCAGGCTGACTACGACAAACAGGTCAAGACCAACATAGATACTCAAGCGGTCATCGACTCTGTGGTTGGCTTCATCTCCAGTCACAACTATAAGGACTTCCCTGAAGTTGTAGCCTTGGTGGAAGATGCCACTGATCAGCTCGGATTTGCTGAAGAGGCGAAGAAGAAATCTGAGTCGTATGCTAGCAAGGGTGACTATCAGAATGGCACTCTATGGGCCGGTCAATGGTGGCAGTACCAGGTGAAGACGGTTGATTTGGGACTACGTGCCAAGACCTTCATGGAGCTAAAAAGGTCAAGTAAACTCTAATACTCTTAGTACAAGAGGAAGAAAGGGGCCTGTTGGCCCCTTTCTACGTTTAACCCTACCATTCACTTGAAAAAGCCAAGGTTTTTACAAATTGTGAATTAACATAGCTCAAGTAGACTAAACGTGTAATATCCTAGAGTTGACCCATTGGATAGTCATGGCCGGTGAGGCCCTCTCACAATACGAGGAAATCATTATGAAAAAATTTGTAAAACTCACTTTGTCAGCCGCGGCACTCCTGTTTGCTACCGGGATTGCTGCAAATGCACAAGCTGCTGATGGCGCAGAACTCTATATGACCAAGACCTGCTGGTCCTGCCATGGTAAAGATGCCAATACACCGATTATGCCTATCTACCCCCGGTTGGCGGGACAGAACGCCGATTACGCCTTTAATCAAATGAAGGACATCAAGTCGGGTGCCCGCAGCAATGGTATGACAGCGGCGATGAAGGGTGTGATGGGTTTGGTCACAGAAGAGGATATGCGTGCCATTGCCGACTGGTTGGGTGGCCTGTAGATCTGTATTGAAATACCTGGATAGACCATCCTGAGATGCATTTGGCCAAAGCAGTTGATGTATATCAAAGTGTCCTAATATACCTTATGACACACTGCAGCATCTCTCATGTGAGCCTATAGCGGTTATGACTGCAGAGCCTAACTATATGGAGTGCTCATTGGCATATCCAACTTGTTCCCTTCGATAAACGTGGGGACTGGAGAAGCAAATTATGAATCTGAAACCGATATTGAAAACCCTGACTGCCACTTTGAGTGCTGTGATTTGCGGCAGTGCGTTGGCTGGATGGAACGAAGCTGGCGGCGAAAAGGATGAGGCGATGCTGCTGACCCCGGATCGTGAACGCGGTATTGCTGTCTATGAGGTCTGTTCAGCCTGTCACTTGCTGGAGGGTTGGGGCCTTGATGATGGTACATTCCCACAGCTGGCAGGTCAGCATCGCAATGTTTTGATCAAACAGCTGGCTGATATCCGTGCCCAGAATCGTGACAATCCAACCATGTATCCATTTGCACTGGATGATCAGATACTGGCTGCATCCGGTTATCATGAAGGGGAGATCAAACCTGCGCAACTGGTTGCAGATGTCACAGCTTACATTGCCAAGCTACCCATGACCCCTGAAAACGGCAAGGGTCCCTGGAATAAGCTTTTCCCGGAGTTCACCCAAGGCAAGAAGTTGTATGACGATAACTGCGTACAGTGTCATGGCGATAACGGTGAAGGGATGGATGATAAATTCTATCCTAAGATTCATGCGCTACCAACCCTGGAGAGCGAAGCGAAGGTTGGTAGACCCCGGCAGGCGTAGGGCCCGGGCAGGTATCCGCTGTCGCGTAGCGGCTTA
>JAHXHU010000277.1 GCA_025656375.1 Candidatus Thiodiazotropha sp. (ex Ustalcina ferruginea)
ACTAAAAGCGTTGATCAGATACTGGAAAAAGTGGGGCGAGCCAAGGTTGCATTGCAAAATGGATAATATGTTTAGGACACTACACTAGGTTTTCCAATATTATTGCGGCAACAATCTCATTCTTGTCTTTAATGGGAATAGCAAATGTACCATCTTCAACATTAAATACACCCTGTATACTATCGAGTTGAGGGTGAAGTCGGTGCAGCATAACCGCTATCTTCTCTTCATCTTCTTCCCAATGACCTCGATTATCAATTCCATAACAGATCTTATATTCGCCATCTTCAGATACTGGATAGGCAATGAACCCAGCAAGAGAATCCAGTTTGCTATGTCCTTCAGATATACCAAGCAAATCAATTATGGCATTGAGGATTGATCGAAAATAATCTTCCAGTGTAGTGATTTTGAAAATTGCGGGTGCTGCCTGAACGATATACTCCAGTGACCTTTTCTGACTATTCAAGATGGTAATATATTCAAATGACTTTAAGCCCATACGGATTGAGGTATAGAGCTTTTCCTGTGAAAGTTCCGTCTTTTCCTTATAGTCATTGATATCATAGTGATCTATGACATATCGTTCTGGCGCATATCCAGGCTGTCCGGTTCGCAATATAATCCGAACATGGCTATTGTCCAATATATTACGGATGTACTCGACTACCTCAAGTCCGGCATTCTCTGTCTCCATCACCACATCGAGCAGGACAATAGCGATATCACGCTCTTTGCGCATAAGCCCCATTGCTTCCTGACCAGAAAATGCTGATATAAGGTTGAGTTTACGCCCTTGGTAATCGAAGTGTTTCAGTGCAAGTTTTGTAACTTGATGAACACTCTCGTCATCATCGGCAATAAGGACTTTCCATCCTATTTCAGAGAGTTTCTTCTTTTTTGCTTTTTTCGCAAAAAATAACTTAGCCATTTTCCGCTACCCCGGTACTTCTACGACTAAAGTAATAAAAAACTTGCTGCCCTCTCCTTTTTGACTTTCAAGTTTTATTTGGCCACCGAATCGCTGTGTAACCAAATTATAGACAATATTTAACCCTAAACCACTACCACCTTTATCACGACCTGTCGTTACAAACGGTTGAAATGCTTGTGCTTTGAGTTCATCATCCGTTCCATTACCGTCATCCATAAATAAAATATATAGTCGATTACCATCTAAATTGACCTGGATAATAACCTTGCCTTGCTGATTCGGGTTATAAGCATGATTAATGGCATTTATCAGGAGATTACTCAGGATTTGTGCTAATGACCCTGGATAAGTCTTTACGATCATTCCCTGTGAACACTTTAGCTCTACATTAATCCTTGTTTTCTTTAGCTGGTTACTGAAAGTGCGGATGATATCTTGTAAATATTCATAGACATCAATCTGCCTTACATCATCAATATTCTGATCGACTGAGATCTTTTTGAAGCTGTGTATCAATCTTGCTGCCTGTTTGAGACTCTCACGGACAATTTGAGCTGATTCCGACGCAGTCTCTAGAAATGTCTCCATGTCACTCTCTGATAACTCTTCTAACTCATACAATCTTTTCAGAGATCGAATCTCTTCACTACAGGCAGTAATTGAGGTTACAGCAACTCCAAGTGGCGTATTTACTTCATGAGCAACACCGGCAACCAATGTGCCAAGTGCTGCCATTTTTTCCTTCTCAACCAGTTCTTGTTGCATCTTTTTTAGCATATAGAGATCCTTCTCGATCATCTCTTTACTTATCTTTATCTCATAGTCTTTTTGCTTGAGAATTGAGAGTGAATCCTGGTACCGCTTACGTACAAGATCACTTTGCCGTGAAGCGTCTATTAAGATTTTGACCTGCTGTTCCAGCTCAATAATCCTTTTGTCCGCATCGGCAACCATTTAGTAAGAAAGATGTGGGTATGTGATATCACTGCCGCACATGAGCGTCTCAAGATATCTGAATCCATCTGGTACGTTAATTACGTCAATAATCGATCCGTGTTGAGGCAATATTCCATTCACTTTGAACTCACGGAGCTTTTCGACATAACCTCTACAGGCAACATTGGAAGCCATATAATCCAAATGAAATAGATCTAACACTGACTGATGCATCGACTATTAGCTGCCACTCCATCTGAATAGCTGCCCAAATATCACCTGATAACAGAAAACCACTTGCTTCATCGTAGCTGGTAAACGCACCCGCAAAATGTAAAAACGGCGACTCTATAAAACGTATTCGTTTACCCGGTAATCTCCCCATTAATAATGGGACTCAAAAGTAGTCACTGTTAAGCTGTCTGAGCCAGCTTCTGTATCGGGGTGATTCCACCTAA
>JAHXHU010000224.1 GCA_025656375.1 Candidatus Thiodiazotropha sp. (ex Ustalcina ferruginea)
GCGCAAGGCACGGCGGGTCTACAGTCTCGCCTCACGGCTGCCGGGGACTAACCGCCTCGGCTTTCAGCCTTCCATGGCGCTCAGCGGATGAACTGACTTGGACGATCAACGATCCTCCACAATGGAGCCTTGTTATGTTATTTCATTCTAACTTGAACTAATCAATTTTTTAGGATTTTAACCATGAGCAATCACATAATCTGGCACTCACACCCGGTCGATCAGGAGACCCGTTCAGCACAAAAATCTCAACGCCCACTGGTGATTTGGTTTACCGGTTTAAGTGCATCAGGAAAATCAACCATAGCCGGGGCACTTGAACAGATTCTAACTTCACAGGGCTATCACACCTACCTATTGGATGGAGACAATGTACGTCACGGTCTCTGCAACGATCTTTCGTTCAGTAATACCGACCGTCAGGAGAATATCCGTCGTGTCGGTGAGGTCGCAAAACTAATGACCGATGCCGGTCTGATTACCCTGGCTGCATTTATCTCACCGTTTCAGGCAGACAGACGGCTGGCACGCAAAATTCTACCTGAAGGTCAATTCATTGAAGTGTTTGTTGATGCCCCCTTGGACGTATGTCGTGAGCGCGATCCAAAGGGACTTTATGCCAAGGCTGATCGAGGAGAGATAAAGCAGTTCACGGGTATCGACAGCCCCTATGAAATACCGGAAAAGCCTGAAATTCATATCCATGCTGAGCAGTTATCTGTAGCACAAGCGGTCAACCAACTGCTTGCCTATCTACATGAAACAGAGGTACTTCATGCCGGTTAGGAACCTGTCGCAATTGAAGCCTGATGTTGATTGACAGACATACCATCATGATGCCCTTACTTCACCAACATAACATCAACGTATAATGACAAACTCGCCTTTAGTTGAAAAGCCCGTCAGGAGTCTTGTTAAAGCGCTCTCCTGGCGGGTAACCGGCTCGATAGACACCATCCTACTTTCCTGGCTGTTTACTGGAAACCTGACGATCGCTGCAGCCATAGGTCTTACTGAGGTCATGAGCAAAATGGTTCTTTACTATCTCCATGAACGTGTATGGAACAGGATTTCACTTGGCAGAATTCCGACAGACAATGTAGATACTACTGACACTGCTGACGCTCTTGTTGTGCGATGTACCCAGACACCGTAGGTGTCAATACCTTAGCTGGATTTTCGACGATTAAAGCTGGGTCTTAAGCTCTTTTTTTTGAACTTTGACGTTATCAGAAAGCAACCACTTTTTCGGGGGGGCGACTCCCTACACAGCCACCGAACCTCTGAGCTGAGAATAGGGCATCAAACCAATCAGTCCCACTATCTAATGCTACAGATACTAATGACACTTACTTAATTGCTAAAGATCCAATATGCGCGACCTTATTCAACCATGATTGGTGGGACAGGGCCCCACCCTACACCCCGACTATTTGGTAGGGTGGGGCCCTGCCCCACCATAACGCGCTGGAAGACCACACAAATCCTCTTATTAACGTTTCAGATCACCTTTAGTTAATTACCGTTTAGCACCTATGCAATAGCCGAGTGTGGTAGGAAATCAGGTAGAGTTTGTCTATGCTTTATCAAGGCAGTGCAGCACTTTTAAGAGGCTTCTTTGCATACATACCTGATGACTTCTGATCAAGCTGAAATGATAGAACAGTTTTGCCTTCTTTCCGTTGGCATGTTAACTAAGACATTTCAGTAAACACTTTTCCTAACAAGAATGAAAAATATATGTTTGAAACAAAAAGCTTATCTACTCATTCAGTTACTGTTTATTCACACTATTCCAATCAACACTGCTTGCGAGTGTTCAGATGAGCGACAGTTTTACAAAAGCCTGTGTCAAGCATGATAAAGCCTTACGCAGCCGGGTACGTCTTTTTGGGGTCCTGCTTGGTGAAGTCCTACGCGAACAGGTGGGCTAAGTGCCGTGGTTAGGGCCTTCAGTATCTATTTTGTATTAGTCAATATTGCCGAAGAGGCTTTCCTTCATCGACAACGACGCCGTATTGCCGGTAAAGGCAGTGAGCTTTGGGAAGGGTCGTTCGATCATACCTTACGGGGTTTTCGTTCCCGTGGCATAGAACCGCAACAACTGCAGAACATTCTCGATGCCGCGGCCTATATCCCTGTCTTCACCGCCCACCCGACAGAATCCAAACGACTGGTGATAATGAATCTGCTTCGACGTATCTTCGTTACCAGCGAACTATTGTAAGTGAGTCTTCGATCTCGTGATGTCTTTTATGCGTCCCAGGCATAAAAGACACTCGATCTTTGACAACCTATTTGTGCCCCGGCCGTC
>JAHXHU010000311.1 GCA_025656375.1 Candidatus Thiodiazotropha sp. (ex Ustalcina ferruginea)
CTAAGCCGCTACGCGACAGCGGATACCTGCCCGGGCCCTACGCCTGCCGGGGTCTACCAACCTTCGCTTCGCTCTCCAGGGTTGGTAGCGAGCGCTGCGGCCTTGAGCAGTCGGGCAGACGTCTGATACGCAAGCTATCAAAAGGCTTCCAACAACGGGTTGGATTGGCCCAGGCGATCATCCACAATCCCAGGATCATAATCCTTGATGAGCCGACAGATGGTCTTGACCCGGCGCAGATCCGTCAGGTACGTGAATTGATCCGGGAACTGTCAGATGAAAGAGGGGTGATCCTCTCCAGTCATATCCTGCCTGAAATACAAGCCACCTGTAACCGGGTAGTCATTCTGCAACAGGGAAAAACAGTCTATGCCGGCGACATTACACCACCAGAGCAGGCTTGCTACCGGCTGGGTCTCGAACAGAATCCTGATGAAGCTCTCATCACCGCACTGCCGGCCGTAGCAGCGACAGAGCGACTGCATACCGACAATTATCGTATCACGCTGCAGGTGGGTAGCCGACCGAATGAATTGGTACAGCAGATTCTTAATCAGGGCTGGGGGGTGTGCGAACTGACACCGGATACAATCAGTCTGGAGCAACTCTTTCTGCAAGCTACTACCGGGCCTAGCCAATGAGTGGCTATCTCGCCTGGATTGAGTGGCGACGCCTGATGCGGACACCGCTGGCCTGGACCATGCTTGGGCTCGGTTTGTGGTTGCTCAGTTGGCAATTTCTCGGCACCCTTGAGATTTTTAATGGCATGCAACCTGCCAACCGCAGTCTGGGGTTGAGCCATCACCTGGGATTGCAGCTTTTCGGGCTTGCCTCGGTACTGATTCTGATCATCACCCCGATTCTCACCACACGTTCATTCAGTGATGCGTTTCGTAACGGCAGCTACGCTCTCCTGAGCAGTGCGCCTCTCTCAAACATCACCATCCTGTTGGGGAAGTTTGTTGGGATTCTGCTTTTCCAGTTACTGTTTGTACTGATGCCCCTGATGCTCAGCCTGAGCTTGTTCAGCGGTACACAGCTCGATGTGGGGCTATTATTGGCAGCCACCCTGGGATTGCTATTGTTGAGCGCCTCCTTTACCGCCATCGGGCTCTATTTTTCTGTACAGAACGAGAATCCGGGTATTGCCGCCGCCGGCAGCTATGGCCTGCTACTGTTGATCTCGCTGTTGGACCAAAACACTGAGGGTGGGAGCTTTATTCACTGGCTCGCCTGGCCATCTCACTACCTTGATCTTCAACTCGGCCTGGTACGTATCAGTGATCTCGCCTATTTCCTGTTAGTCATCCTGTTTTTTCTGGGTTTGGCACTTCACCAGTTGGATAAACGGAGGATTCAGGGATGATGACCTGGATCACTTACCGACTCAACGACCTGCTGTTTTATCTGTTGATGTTGATCACACTGCTGCTGCTGGCCTGGCTGAGCGGTCGATATGATCGACAGTGGGACTGGACCCAACAGGGCAGTAACAGCCTCAGTCCGATCAGTGTCGACATCCTGCAACGCACGCCGGGCCCACTGGGAGTGACCGCCTATGTGGGTGAGACAACCAGCCTGCATGATCGCATACGTCGTTTTGTGGCCCGCTATCAAAACCTCAAACCAGATATTGAACTGACATTTGTCGACCCGCTTCGTCAACCTGATGAGGCACGCCGCCAGGGCATCAGCCTATCCGGTGAGATCCTGCTGAGTTATAACCAGCGGGAAGAGCGTATCCTACAACTGGATGAGGAGCAGTTCACGAATGCCATCCTGCGTTTGGGCCAGAGCAGTACTCATTGGATAGTGGGACTCACCGGACATGGTGAGCGGGGTCTTCTGGGCAAAGCCAATCACGATTTAGGTGAGTTTGGCGCATCACTCAAGCAGCAGGGGTACCAGGTTATTGGACTGGACCTCGCCACTACCCCCACCCCACCGGACAACACCGCCCTGTTGGTCATAGCGTCGCCACTACGTCCACTGCTTACCGGTGAGGTGGTGCGGTTGCACGACTATCTTGAAAGCGGTGGCAACATGCTGCTGCTCAGTGATCCCGAGAGCCAGGTCTCTCAATCGTTGATGCAGGAACTGACTGGTATCGAACAGTTACCCGGTACCATCGTGGACGCCAATGTAAAGGAGTTAGGTATCGATAACCCAGCGGTTGCGGTTGTACCCAAGTATACAAGCCATGCCGCCACCCAGGGATTCAGTCTTAAGTGAGTCTTCGATCTCGTGATGTCATTTATGCGTCCCAGGCATAAAAGACACTCGATCTTTGACAACCTATTTGTGCCCCGGCCG
>JAHXHU010000183.1 GCA_025656375.1 Candidatus Thiodiazotropha sp. (ex Ustalcina ferruginea)
ATCTAATAGCTTGAAATCGCTAAGGATGGTGACCTTCCTACAGAGGACTTTCACCTCATTAGTTCATACCCATGCTGGGCGTACACAAAATCCCCCCATGTCGCGTTGGATGCGCCTGCACCTACCCCCCGGATAAAGAACCCATTACCACGAAACACAGGGGAGATACCTGACCATATGGTTCCTGAAGGATCAGCGAGTACTGCGATGTTATCCGTCGGCATGCTTTGCAGGCCTACTGTAACCTTACCCCAGCTGCCACCGACATGTATGCTGCTACCCAGGAGACCGATATCGCCACCATTAAAGGTATCGAGATTATCCTGATTGGCAAAAAGCAGTGGTGTGGTCTGACCGCCACCAGCGAAATTAGGCGTGCCGGAAAACGGTTCGACAATCACTTCAAACCCCGCATTGAGATTTGTCTCTGGCGGCTTGTATGAACCCGAAAGTGTGATACGACTGCCGAGGGTCGTACCATTGTCGGAGAGCTGGGCGGCATCACTGCCATCACCATCGTCGTAGTAGGTTATGCCTTCATTTATCCAGCCTGAGATACCCCACTTTGCCTCAGCCAGTACTGTCTGCGATCCCAATAGCATGATTGCAGCAGCGACCAGACATTCACTCTTTTGTAGTCTAGTTTTGTTCACCGGTTTAACCTCTCAGATATAAGAAAATAATTAACTTCTTTTTTTACTACAGCACCAATTAGATGCATGCATTGCAATAGGGACTAGCAACGATGATGCCACCTGACATTCAGTATATGGTGATATACAGATAGACTCTCGGGCGGGCGAGTATTTGGATGATTCAGTTATGAAGTTGTGCCTGAGTGCAGGCTCGATGACTGAGCAAGAGTGTTTAGTGGCCTGAAATAGTGGTTTTACTTTATTTCAAATACTGACGCCCACCATCCCAATACATTCAAACAGAACCAATTATTTTAGATTATTGTTAACTCTATACATGCATAGTGAGTAGACAAGTGTCATATACACGATACATGTTGCGCAATATTCGAGCACATAAGTGCTTATAAACTCCACATCCGGATGGACAACATCCAGGACATCGATACACACGATAGCTGCCTTTCTAAGACCTTGTGAACGATGAGAGCAATTGCCTTATTTGCAAATTGTCAATTAATTGCTAGAGTGCTTTTACCTGATCGTCCATGTTGAAGACAGTCAGATCCCTTTAGCCAAGCGACATCCGCATTGATCTGTATCTCTCGGTTATGAATAGGCGAAACCAAGATACTTTACGCCTAATGATTTAAGTCAGCTGAGTGTGGACGACTTATAACTCCAGATTGGTCATAAATGCCTGTATGATAAAAATTCTTAAAACCGCCTCCTTGTTCACTTTTCTGTTATTTCCTCCCTGGTCTATATTTTACGTTGGTCTGTTTGCTGCTGAAAGTGCCATCTGGGAAGCTGGTGCGAATGAATATTTCAAGTATGCTGAGCAGGACACATCAGACTTTGGAAATAATGATCATCCGGCAGAGTTGAATGGAGACAAGATTGCTGCAGTCTTGGAGTCGTTGAAAATCCGAGGTCAAGGCCAATCGGATATGAGTCGTGACTCTCGAACAATTTTTACCGCACAGCAGGCAAAGTTGCTGGGGCAACACCTCGCAGCAGGCTTATCCAAGGCTAGACCACAACAGGATGTTATATTCGCCATGGAGAGAAGCGTCAGTAGACTATACGGACTAAACTCTGATCGGTTTTTCTTGGCTGGTCGGGCATTTTATCAAGATCAGAAACTGAATATCATTATCGGTGATTTTGACCGACCAAGGGACAAGGGATTCGAAGCTGCCTATGATCCGACCCATATCGGGATCGTTCGCTACAACTTCAATCATGGAAATCGCACAAAATTTTCTAAAGGATTTAAGAAACCCATTATTCAGGTCAATGGCGTTGAGAATAGGCAGCTTAATGAAGTGTTACGGTACGTTGGCTAGTAATCGATGTCAAGTCAGCATCAGAGACTTATGCAAAAAAGGCAAAGATTCGAAAAAAAGAAGAAATGACAAAAAAACGAGCGGAAATTATACAGATACTGGATACTAAAGAGGTGGGAGGTTCTACTGTAAAACGGGAATTGCTGGAGGAGCGATTTACCACATTAAAGCGTTTAAGAGATAAAGGCCTGATCAACGAAGAAGAGTTCACCCAGAAGAAAAAACAATTGCTAGATCACTGCTGTCCCATAAATACTTAACGAGAAAGGCCTGACCCCCCCTTGTTTTGATACAATGAAATCGCGACAAGTCATTGATCAACAA
>JAHXHU010000341.1 GCA_025656375.1 Candidatus Thiodiazotropha sp. (ex Ustalcina ferruginea)
TGGCTATCTTGTATCCCTATGGCGTTGTAGACGTGGGTGAGCTGCCTGAGAAGTTTCGACCTGCAGGCGATTTACTGGATACGACCCTACTACCACAAGTTACACTTGAGGTCAGTGAGCCTGGTACAACCATGAATGCACCACGTCTTCCCAATAACGGGTTAGACTTGAAGGCCCATCTGAATTCTCTGGAACAGAGTTTGATCCAACAGGCTCTTGATGAATCGGACGGGATTGTCGCCCATGCTGCCAAGCGGTTGCATATGCGCCGTACAACGCTGGTGGAAAAACTGCGTAAATATGGTCTGCAGCGTCAATCAGAGTCGCCGGGAATTTGACGTTTATCCTGTGTAGCATCAGTAACTAATTGAAATAAAACAAAATAATAAATAGGCACGTATCTTGCTGCTGTTGTGAGTGTAATGTGAATACTGACAACAGAGGCCGAATCACGTGTCACCCAAGCCATCTCTTGCCGATCGACAGCACGCTTTGGAGTCCGCTTTCAAGCTGTTTAATCAGCTCTCAGAAGAGCTGACCGGCTCCTATCAGCAACTACAGACTCAGGTTTTAGAATTAAGCCAGGAACTTGCAGCAGCACGAAGCGAGCGTATGGTGCAGCTGACAGAGAAGGAACGTCTGGCCGATCGTCTGGAGAGACTACTGGAGACCTTGCCGGCGGCGGTCATCGTACTTGACGGTAATGAGCGAGTCAGGGAGTTCAATCCAGCAGCAGAACAACTCCTGGGGAAACTACAGATTCTGGATCACTGGCCGGAAATCGTGCGTTGCAGAGCACTGACAGGGGCCGTTAGCGGCGATGATCTGAAACTGCGTAACGGTCATCTTCTTACTTTATCATCCAGTCAGTTGGAACAGGTTCCTGGTCGTATCCTGGTATTGCTCGATGTGACTGAGACCCGGCGTCTTCAGGAGCGACTGAATCGCCGTGAGCGGCTGACTGCCATGGGCGAGGTGTCTGCACAACTGGCTCATCAGATGCGTACTCCCCTGAGTACCTCATTACTCTATGTATCGCACCTAGCAAGTGACGATCTGAATTCTCAAAAGCGTCAAAAATTCACTGCAAAATTACGTAATCGTCTGCAGTACATGGAACGTCAAATTCATGACATCCTAATGTTTGCACGCGGTGCCGATGCGGGCGAGGCAAGACTATCACTGAGTAGCCTGCTGGAGAGCTTTGCCGCTTCAGTCGATCAGGAGTTACAGGAATCACAAGTTCGACTGTTTATTGACGATCATAGCCGGGGTCGGGCCAGCATGATCGGTCGTGAGGATGCCCTTCAGGGTTTGCTGACCAATCTGCTTGAAAATGCCATCCAACAAGGTGCCAGTGAGGTGCGAGTCTCACTTCGGGTGACCACTGAGATTGAGTTGGATGTGAGTGATGACGGTCGAGGGATACCTGACGATCTTCATCAGCGTATTTTTGATCCCTTTTTCACAACCCGCAGTGGTGGTACAGGCCTGGGATTGGCTGTGGTACAGAATCTGGTGCTCAATCACGGTGGAGAGATCGTAACAGACCGTTCAGATACTGGTGGTGCCTTGTTCCATCTGCGATTTCCACTTGCCCTGCGGAAGAGCGATTTACAAAACCCGGTTGTGGGTGAGCGTAGGGTGATTCCTGAACAGATTCAAATGTCGAGGAGCCGGTCATGAGTCTTGCGACGGTGCTGATTGTTGAAGATGACCCCGCACTGCGGGAAGCCTTGAGTGATACATTGGAACTGGCAGGCTATCCAGTCTGTGTGGCTGAAGAAGGCGGTGCAGCTTTGCAATTGCTGCAACAAGCGTCTATCGGGATGGTTGTGAGCGACGTGCAAATGCAACCCATGGATGGACACAGCCTGCTACGTCAGATCAGGGATCACTTTCCTGACTTGCCGGTACTCTTGATGACTGCCTATGGCAGCATCGAAAAGGCGGTAATGGCGATGCACGATGGCGCTGTCGACTACCTGGTGAAACCCTTTGAAGCAGAGGTGTTGGTGAGTAAGGTTGCAGGTCATATACGTCCTGTAGTTCGCCAAACAGTGGATGGTCCGATCGTGGAGGATATCCGTAGTCGGGAAGTCCTTGAACTGGCCAGAAGAGTAGCCCTCAGTGAGGCCACAGTTCTGTTGAATGGTGAGAGTGGAACAGGTAAAGAGGTATTTGCCCGCTATATCCATCAACACTCTACACGTGCTGATGGTGCATTCGTTGCCATCAATTGTGCTGCGATCCCTGAAAATATGCTCGAGGCAGTACTATTCGGTTATGAGAAGGGG
>JAHXHU010000132.1 GCA_025656375.1 Candidatus Thiodiazotropha sp. (ex Ustalcina ferruginea)
TTCACCATTCCAAGTGAAACGCCCTGTGCGGAGCCGCATGCAGGGTGTTGTGGGGGCTGGGGGTTAGAGACCCCCGGCTACCCGATTGTTGTCATCTATAAATTCTCTAAACTCAAAATCTGAATATGTATATGCCAGTGAGGTTGTCAACCCTTCTAATGGTTGCATTGATAGAGATACTTCCACACCTTGACGCCTTGATTCTCCTGCATTTTCGAAAAAGGTCTCGCCATCTATCTCAAATGGAACCAGCTCATCATCTACATTAATATGAAAAAGTGCCACCTCATATTGGCTTGATTTACTAAGGTTGCCTTTCATCCCTATTTCAAAATTAGTCGCCGTTTGTGGATTCAATTCCTGGTTAAAGCCACCACCATTCGGATTACCCAATTCCCGGGCAGTTGGCGTTTCGAATGAACGTGAGATATTTGCATAATAATTTAAGGATGTTTTTGGGCTATAACGCAATCCAATACTGGGACTAAACTCATCAAAGGTACGATCCCCAGAATTATCACCATCACTTAGAAAGTTATCTGAAACATCAAATTTCACCCTATCGTAACGCCCACCCAAAGTCAGTTCAGCTTTATCTGACAGCCGCAATTCATCTTGAATGTAGATACCTATGCTGGAGACTTCTTCATCTTGATCCTGCGTTTGATCACCTACTACAAATCCATCCAGGATAAATCGCTGACGTTCGTCATCCTGATTATCCAGATCGATTCCTGCTGTTATGCGATTATCAAGGTCAGCAAGTGTATGCTTGCTAGTATATTGTGCGCCTCCACCCACTGCGAAACGCTGCAAATTAATACCTTCACCAAACCGACCAGCTGGAGTGCGGATGTCAAGATCACGCGAAATATAGTAATTACGTAGCGTGAGTTTATCTGCATTACTAAGATTTTTTCGTAGATCAATCCAAAGCGTTCCTGTGTAAGCGCTTCTCCCGAATCCACTGTGATATTTTTTTCTCTTGCCTGACTGCGATCAGCAGAGACCTCTTCCAATGTCAAACCACCTGCATCATCTGCCGTTGGGGAATCGGTGATATTTAAGATCGCAGTAAGTTTAGAGCTATCATCAATGGCATAACCAAACTTACTGTTTAAGAGGGTGCTTTCGGTGTGACTATGACCTCGATAGCCATCGTAATCAAGGTCAGAAATATTGACTAGGTATTCAAGTTTTTCCTGCTTACCAGCAAACTTAATCTGGTGTTTTTGAAATCCATCCGTACCAAAGCTGGGACGGAAAGATATGTACGGTGTCTCAGGCGGAGATTCTGACTCTATGATGATTGCACCACCAGAGGCATTTCCATAAAGGGAGGAGACAGGACCTCGTATGACTTGCATCCGACCACTCGAACCGATATCAATACTATCAACATTTGCCTGCCCATCAGGTGTGCTTTCAGGGATACCATCGACAAGCACTTTGATGCCGCGAATACCAAAGCTGGAACGGGCACCAAATCCACGAATTGAAATACGTAAGTCCTGTGCAAAATTGTATCGATTCTGCATGAATATCCCAGGCATGTTAACCAATGATTCATCAAGTCCAGTCTGTTGTGATGCAAACTGAATATCATGCTTATCGACCACACCCACACTAGCCGGAATCTCGTCTGCTTTCTTCTCAATCCGCGTGGCGGTAACAGTGATATCATCCAGCGGTGTTATTTGTGGATTATCCTGGGCAGGTAGATCCTGTGTAATGAATATGAAAGTCACTGAAGTGAGGAATGAAGTCAAATTAGTTTTTATTAACATTGTCATATCGGTTCATTCTCTGTTACTGGCTTTTTACGCGTGTTCACCCCGCCAACAAATCAAAGGGTGCACTAAGAGAACCACTACAAAATACATGCCAAAGAGAGTTTGAGCCGATATTTCAGGACTTATACCCTTCAGTTTCATGAAGCATCACTCTGAATCTCACAAATTGGTTAATTTTATCCAACAAATATCCTGTTTTCTCCAATTTGAATAACCGTCTGTTACTACAGTTGTGCAAAATATGAACACAAATCACATCAAAATTTGGCAGGTGTCTCTACTAATCTTTTGGAGCGCTGAGTTTTTCTTGTGTTTATATAATTCTTACACTTGTAAATAATATGCGTTCGTATTCATAGCGTATTTGGTATTCAGAATGAGTAGTAGATTCCAATAATATCGAGAAGCGGTAATCTCCCCATTAATAATGGGACTCAAAAGTAGTCACTGTTAAGCTGTCTGAGCCAGCTTCTGTATCGGGGTGATTCCACCTAATG
>JAHXHU010000437.1 GCA_025656375.1 Candidatus Thiodiazotropha sp. (ex Ustalcina ferruginea)
GGACGGCAGGGGCATGAATAGGCTGTCAAAGATCGAGTGTCTTTTATGCCTGGGACGCATAAATGACATCACGAGATCGAAGACTCACTTGATGGATGTCATAGTCATTAAAAATTAATTAGTGTTAACAGGCCCTAAAAATCCTGTCGCAACAAATCTGATGAGGGAAAGGATAATTTGATGATCGAATCAGCCGACGTCTATCTCTATTTCAATTTTCGCAGCCCCTATTGCTACCTGGCTAGTAAAACGTTGTGGCAGATCATTGATGAATACAAGGTTCATTTTGTTTGGCGTCCACTCGGTGGTTGGGATGGTCGGTCTCCACCGGATGTGGCTGTTAAAAAGTTACCCATTGCACGACAGGATATGGCTCGTTTTGCACGTCGATTAGGTATTCCTGTTAACCCTCCACCAAAAACCACTGACCCGACATTAGCAGGAGCTGGCTCTCTTCTGGCTGAAGAGAAGGGACTGCTACGTCCCTATATTGTGGAGGTGATGCGCAAGGAGTGGGCTGACGGAATGGATATAGGTCAGCTTGATATCTTACTTGAGGTAGGTGACTCGATCGGTTTGGACAGAGACGAGTTGGCCTCAGCCGCTCAAGATCCAGCACGACAGGCGGTACTGTTGGAGAACTGGAATGAGGCTGAAGCGAAGGGTGCCATCGGTGTACCTACCTTCATTATTGGTGAGGAGATATTCTGGGGTCAGGATCGTGTCGAGTTTGTTTTAGAGTACCTTCGGGAGAAGAGGCTGTCCCGTCTATGAGTAGCGAAATCATACTCTATGATAAGCCGGAATGCCCATTCTGTTGGCGGGTACGTATGGCGCTTGATCGCTGTGGTGTGGTGTACAAACGATATGCTTATGACAATCCTGAGCATGAACAGGGATGGCGAGCACTAACACCGAACAAGACGGTACCGGTCATCTCTTTTGACAAATTAGTGATAGTCGATTCATCAGTCATTCTTGAGTATTTGAATGATGTTCACGGTGTCCTGTTACCCTCATCCGCTAAAGATCGAGCGCATGCAAGAGGTGCTGCCAGCTATGCAGATGCTCGGGTAGGTGGGCCGGTACGGGAGCTTGTATTCGAGCGTCGTGAGCGCCCTCCAAAGGAGTGTGATCAGGAGGCCATTGCCGGTGCGATGGAAAAGTGGCATCAAGCACTGCCACGTCTTGAAAAAGCATTGTCCGATGTAGACTATTTTGTACCCGATGCCGGTATTCCCGACTACGTGTTGGCGAGTCGTTTTGGACTTGCCATGGCCTATGGTATGCCTGCTCCTCAAAGCCCCCTGTTGGCCGATTGGTTTGACAGGAGGATAAAACGAAGCGAGTTTATAGATACTGCGCCAGCTGCTGTTATTGAGGCAATCGCCAAGGGTTGGCAGTTATGATCCCAATGTAGTTGGTATAGGTGCTATATAAAGTGTATGTGAACGAATGTCTCTCGATAGATTATCATTTCAATCACAGTTAATTGGATGATCCTTGGTGAGAGGGTGAGAACATGATGGATAACATAGAGGACCCGCCAGTCACCGTACTCGTCACCCGCCGTCCCAGGCCTGGCAAGGAGCAGCCATTTGAGGATTATCTTGTAGGCATTACCAATGCAGCCATGCAGCACCCAGGACATATGGGGACGAATATATTCCGTCCTTCCAGGCCAGGTGGTGATTACCGTATTATTTTCAAATTCGATCACCGCAGCAATCTGGAACAGTGGGAGAGGTCACCGGAAAGGGCTGATTGGCGTGCCATCGCAGAACAGGTCAGTGAGCCGAGACAGGTTGAAACCATTACCGGTCTTGAGGCCTGGTTTACCCTGCCGACATGTGCGGTGAATGTACATCCTCCAAAACATAAAATGGCGTTAGTGGTCTGGCTGGGTGTCTTCAGTCTGGTCACTGGGTTGAGTTCTTTGCTAGGTCCATTGATGTCAGACTGGCCTAAGATCGGGCAGACTTTAACGTTGACTGCAATGGTGGTAATTCTATTAACCTATGCAGTTATGCCACTGTTGACCCGGCTCTTTTCACGCTGGCTCTATCCGGAATAGTAATGGGCTCACTCCTTAACGGGACAGCAGTGAAAGAAAGTGAAGAATTATATAGAAGCACTGCTGTCCCGCTAACTCCCTCTCCCTCGGGGAGAGGGTTGGGGTGAGGGGATTTGAAAAGCTAACGCTTTGTGTACGCCCAGCATGGGTATGAACTAATGAGGTGAAAGTCCTCTGTAGGAAGGTCACCATCCTTAGCGATTTCAAGCTATTAGA
>JAHXHU010000310.1 GCA_025656375.1 Candidatus Thiodiazotropha sp. (ex Ustalcina ferruginea)
CCCCTGGCCGTCGGCGCCGCTGGCTGCCTGCTGCAGTATGTGGAGGAGACCCAGTTCGGTGCCCTGCCCCACATCCGCGGCCTGCGGGTGGAGCATCGTGAACAGAGTGTGATCATCGATGCGGCGACACGCCGCAATCTGGAACTGGTCCACTCCCTCTCCAACCAGCCACAGCACACCCTGGCAGGCATCATGGATAAAACCGTGACAGCGATGGGCAGCCGCATGCTGCAACGATGGATCAGTCAACCACACCGTGACCGGGAAGTGGTGGCGAATCGGCATGCCACTATTGAAGCACTGCTGGAGACACGGCTCTATTCTGAACTTCAGGAGATTCTCCAGGGTATCGGGGATATCGAACGCATCCTTGCCAGGGTTGCATTGAAGAGCGCCCGGCCACGTGACCTGGCTACCCTGAGGGACGCACTTGGCACCCTGCCCCAATTGCAACCCCTGCTGAACCAACTCGACAGCCCGCTGACCCTGTCGTTATCCCAGGAGATCGGTGAGCATCCAGAAATCCATCAATTGCTAGAGCTTGCTGTCATTCCACAACCGCCGATGCTGATCCGCGACGGCGGGGTCATCGCCAAGGGATATGATGCGGAACTGGATGAACTACGTGGACTGTCACAGAACGCCGATCAGTTCCTGCTCGATCTGGAAAACCGAGAGCGGGAACGAACCGGTATCACCCATCTCAAGGTCAGTTACAACCGGGTGCACGGTTACTATATCGAGATCAGCCGCAGCCAATCCGACAAGGCCCCTGATGACTATATCAGACGCCAGACTCTGAAAGGGGCGGAGCGCTTCATCACCCCGGAACTGAAGAAGTTCGAGGACCAGGTACTGAGTGCCAGAGAGCGCTCCCTGGCCAGAGAGAAACATCTCTACGACCAGTTGCTTGAGGAACTTGGCCAGGCACTGTCTCCACTACAAGGTTGTGCCGAGGGACTGGCCAATCTGGATGTGCTGTGCAACCTGGCTGAGCGGGCTCAAACCCTTAACCTGGTCCGTCCAACCCTGGTTGAGGAATCCGGCCTGCAGATCATCGATGGCCGCCACCCGGTGGTGGAGCATGTGAGTCATGAACCTTTTGTCGCCAACAGCGTAACCCTTGATGAACAGCAGCGTATGTTGATCATCACCGGCCCCAATATGGGTGGCAAATCAACCTTCATGCGTCAGATAGCCATCATCACCCTGCTCGCCTATGCCGGCAGTTTTGTTCCTGCCGCCGCTGCGCAACTCGGACCGATCGACCGGATCTTTTCCCGCATCGGCGCATCCGACGACCTGGCCGGTGGGCGCTCCACGTTCATGGTGGAAATGGAGGAGACGGCCAACATCCTGCACAATGCCTCGGCACAGAGCCTGGTGTTGATGGATGAGATTGGACGCGGTACCTCAACCTTCGACGGTCTTTCATTGGCCTGGTCCTGCGCTATAGAGCTGGCTACATGCCTGCGCGCCTACACCCTCTTCGCCACCCACTATTTTGAACTCACCACATTGCCGGAGGAGTACCAGGGGATCAGCAACCTGCATCTGGATGCGGTGGAACATGGTAATTCAATTGTCTTTTTGCATGCCGTGCGGGAAGGACCGGCGAACCAGAGTTACGGCCTGCAGGTAGCCACCCTGGCCGGTGTACCGAAACAGGTGATAAAGCGGGCTCGTCAACGTCTCCTGGAATTGGAAGCCAGTGCCCAGCGACATGCTGAGCAGCAACAGAGTCAGTTGCCTCTGTTTGACCTCTCTGCATCTGTGGCTGATGAGTCTGCTATTGAGTTGCTGCTGAAAGAGATTGACCCTGACGAGTTGACACCAAGGGAGGCATTGGAACAGCTTTATAAGCTGAAACAGACAATGGATAAAAAAAAGCGCTGAAACGCTTTTCTTTAATTATGAATTTTGAATTAATGTGTACGCAATGCATACTGTTTTTATTGTAATAAGGGTGATTGTTGTAGGGTGTGGCAGGGTCGCATCCTACATTAATAACAAAGCTGCGAGCATAAGCGAGCACATTAATTCATAATTCAACATTCAAAATTAATGAAGATAAGTGAGTCTTCGATCTCGTGATGTCATTTATGCGTCCCAGGCATAAAAGACACTCGATCTTTGACAACCTATTTGTGCCCCGGCCG
>JAHXHU010000010.1 GCA_025656375.1 Candidatus Thiodiazotropha sp. (ex Ustalcina ferruginea)
AACGGAGATATCAACGATCACACTGCCCGCTGCCATGCTGGAAACCTGCTCGCGAGTGATAATTTTCGGGGCTTTCGTTCCTGGAATGAGGACAGCCCCTATCAGTAGATCGGCACTGGCCACCGCCTCGCTGACCGCATCCCGATAAGGGTAGAGCGCTGTGACATTATCACCTAAATCGCGCATGGCTCCCATCCGTTCGCGTAGTCGGTCAAATACCGTTACCCGGGCACCCATGGCTGCCGCCAGATGAGCTGCATTACCCCCTGCCTGACCGCCCCCCAGAATAACCACATGACCCCGCTCAGCTGCCGGCAGTCCACCCAGCAATAATCCCTTGCCGCCCAGCTGATGATGCAACAGGACCGTTCCATTCTGTACAGCCAGTCGCCCGGCAATATCACTCATAGGTGCCAAAATCGGAAGCAGGCCCCGCTCTTCAAGGGTCTCGAAAGCAATGCCTGTGACACCGGACTCCAGCAGCTGATCGGTTAATCCCTTGCTCGCTGCCAAGTGCAGAAAACAGAACAGTATTTGATCTTCGCGCAGCATCTCAGGTTCGGGGCCGTAGGGCTCTTTAACCTTGACCACCAGTTCCGCTTCTCCATACAGACTCTCGGCATCGTTGACGATCTCTACGCCTGCATCCCGATAGTTCGAGTCCCGATAGCCACTCGCCACACCCGCAGCCTGCTCCAATATCACCCGATGGCCAACTTTGACCAGTTCCGCACAGGCCTCAGGCACCAGTCCCACCCGGCCCTCCAGGGGTTTTATCTCTTTAGGTATACCAACTTTCATTGACAGCTTCTCTTGGTGTTTCTTTACCCCGGAGGGATGATTCCGTAGTATTCCCGCAATCCGATTTTCAGACTTGGATGTGGGTCACCTAATCTGGACACGCCATCGTCAAGTCATTCTGTTTACAGGGTTCCTCCACCGTTGTATGAGGCAAACCCGAGCTGGAGTTAGTATACATGAGCGAAACCAAGCATTGCCGTCTATTGATCCTGGGTTCTGGTCCTGCAGGCTATACAGCGGCTGTCTATGCTGCCCGCGCCAACCTGGAGCCTGTTCTTGTCACTGGCATGGAACAGGGTGGACAACTGATGACTACCACCGAAGTGGACAATTGGCCGGGCGACAATGAAGGTGTACAGGGTCCTGACCTGATGGAGCGCATGCGGCAGCATGCTGAGCGCTTCAATACCGAAATCATCTTTGACCACATCAACAAAGCGGAACTCACGCAACGTCCATTCCGGTTAACGGGTGACCAGGCAGTCTATACTTGTGATGCATTGATCATTTGCACAGGGGCCTCCGCCAAATACCTGGGAATGGAGTCAGAGCAGGCCTTCCGTGGTCGTGGTGTATCTGCTTGTGCCACTTGTGACGGATTCTTCTATAAAAACCAGAAAGTCGCGGTCATCGGCGGAGGGAACACCGCCGTCGAGGAGGCCCTCTATCTGTCAAACATCGCCGCAGAGGTGGTGGTCGTGCATCGCCGCGATCAGTTTCGCTCCGAGAAGATCCTTGCCGACAAACTGAAGAAAAAAGATGCAGAAGGGAATGTCACCATCGAGTGGGACCATGTACTCGACGAAGTACTGGGTGACCAGTCCGGCGTGACCGGCATTCGGATTAAGAACGTAAAAGATGACTCAACCAATGAGATCGATCTTCATGGTGTTTTCATCGCTATCGGCCACAGCCCCAATACCGCCCCGTTCGAAGGGCAGCTTGAAATGACCAATGGTTACCTGAGCGTCACCGGCGGACTGGAGGGAAATGCCACTGAGACCTCGATACCCGGCATTTATGCCGCAGGGGATGTAATGGATCATGTCTATCGACAGGCCATCACCTCAGCCGGTACCGGCTGTCAGGCCGCACTGGATGCGGAGCGTTTCCTGGATGCACTTGAAGAGGAACAAACAGCATAAACAGCCGATAAAAAGTTCGCCAATGAGCGCAATAAAACGCAGATGGACTTTTGCGTTTGAGTGCATTATCAAGATGTGCAAATTTTACATACTTGTTGTTGCACTCTCATTGGTCGGGTGTACCGACATACCGAAAGGCATCCAGCGCTACCAACCCTGGAGAGCGAAGCGAAGGTTGGTAGACCCCGGCAG
>JAHXHU010000143.1 GCA_025656375.1 Candidatus Thiodiazotropha sp. (ex Ustalcina ferruginea)
TTTTGGAAGTCTTCATGATGAAGGATCAGGTTGACCTGCTCGGTCAGCTTTCTATCGATCTCCGCAATGATGCCTTCAATGGTTTCAACCGCATCGTCGGATATGGTGCTTGTCTCTTTTAAGACTTGTTCTGCCAAGGTTTGTACTGCACTGACGACAGCTTCCTTGGTTCGCTCTGTTTTCGGCTTAAACTCCTGCTGAAGCAGTGCTGAGAATTCGTCGGGTGCTACACCTAGGGTTGATTCACTACCCTGTGCTTGTTGGGTATCTGTATCAGCCATGCTTTACTCCTCGTCTGAGGTTGGTTCCTCAGATGCTGCATCGTCAGGGTTAGGGGAAGAGGCGAGGGATTGGAGCAGCGCCGAATCGTTCAGTGCCTTGGCAATCAAATCTTCTGCGCCCGATTTGCCATCCATATAGGTCAGCAGATTCGCCAGTTGGGTACGGGCATCGAGCAGTTGACGCAATGCACCCACCTTTTTCGCGACGGCTGCCGGTGAAAAGTCATCCATACTTTCGAAGGTGATATCCACGTTGATGTTGCCATCACCCGTCAGGGTGTTGGGCACCCTGAAGGCGGTACGTGGTTTCATGGCCTTGAGCCGTTCATCGAAATTATCGACATCAATCTCCAGCATTTTTCGTTCAGTGACGGGAGGTAATGCCTCTTCCGGTTTGCCTGAGAGATCCGCCATTACCCCCATGATGAAAGGTAGCTGGATCTGCTTTTCAGCCCCATAGAGTTCCACGTCATATTCTATCTGGACCCTAGGCGCTCGGTTGCGGGCTACGAATTTCTGGCTGCTCTCTTTTGCCACGATCTACCTCTCTATATCGGTATGGTTGCCAATCAAATCGCATTCCTCGACGAGAAATGCCTATCCTATGTATCATCATGCTTCCACAGAAAATCGAATTCGGATACGCCACCAGGGGCGAGATCCTGCACGATTTCGTGGAAGTCCATCTTCACCAGTCGCCTTGCCCGTTCAAGTAGAAGCGGGATCGGGCTGGAAGGTTGATTCTTCTGGTAATACTGGCTGATTCTCTCCAAGGCGCGAATCACATCATCCCTGTTGCTGATGACGCCTGGTGCCGCTGCCTGCTGTTGTGCGGATTCACCATTCACGGCATCGTCTGAACCCTCAGAGAGGGATTCTATTCCAGCACGCATCGCCACCTCTTTCTCCACTTGCTTAAGCAGCGATACCAGGGATTGAAGATCGGGAGACTGATCGACACCGACCAGTTCATTGAGCCGATTCTCAATAGCATCTACACATTCAATGGCATGACGTAACAGTGAAAGGGTTTGTTGCGACTGTTCCGTAGGACATTCACGAAAAGCGGCATCGATCTGATCAAGTGTGACCTCTTGGCTTTCTGTATCAGTCGGTTGCAGGGTACCGGAAGCGATCTGAATGTCCCGGAAACTGAATTTTCCCATCACGGTCGATTCAACGATGGGAATCTTGTTGACAGCAGCAAGCGAATCGATGGGATCGCAGAGGTTGATTAATGTATTGATCCGTATTGTCGGGTCGTTATTGTCATCCGGATCGAGCAGCGGATGGAATGTCTCCCAGTAGCCATCAATGTAACCTTTGATCAGCGATAGACCGTCGGATAAGCCGGCGAAATTATCTGTATGCATTAAGGCACGGGTGAGATAGATGGCGGCTCGTAAGTCTTTGCTCTGTCCCAGTACCTGTAACGATTTCTTTTTCAGCTCACGCCAGTCGGGATCTTCTGCAGGTATGATGGTGTCACCAAACGGCTGTTCTCCCTTGCCTTCAGCAGCGCGTTCCATTTCACTGAAAAGCGGATCATACTCCAAGTCTTCACCGGCCGGCGTTTCCTCCGAAACTGCGGTGAGAAGTTGGTCAATGTCAATGGTTGCCGTCAATCCCGAGTCCCCCGTCGAGTAGCGATGAATGAACGTCCAGACCCTTGATAGGGTTGAGTTGCATTATCCCTCTCTAACAGCTGATTCAATTATGGTTCAAAAAATGCCAAGAGATCTGTTGTTACTGATTCTATATTGGTTTTGTGTACGCCCAGCATGGGTATGAACTAATGAGGTGAAAGTCCTCTGTAGGAAGGTCACCATCCTTAGCGATTTCAAGCTATTAGAT
>JAHXHU010000018.1 GCA_025656375.1 Candidatus Thiodiazotropha sp. (ex Ustalcina ferruginea)
ACTAAAAGCGTTGATCAGATACTGGAAAAAGTGGGGCGAGCCAAGGTTGTATTGCAAAATGGATAATATGTTTAGGACACTACACTAGGTTCGATGGGTCCACTACGCCCGGCATTGATAAAAACGGCTGAGGAGGGTACAGCTGATGCTTGAGCATTACGCATGGCTGATTCCCATTTTTCATTGGTTGGCTGCTGGCTGGATCGGTGTCGGTTATATCCTAAATGTCAATCGCGGTGAAACAGGTGAACGACAGACATCCCTGGTTGCCTTGGGCGCCGCAACCGGGTCGTTTTTACTTGCTTTGGTATTGGCCCTGATAGCCATCTGGCAGGGTGCACCCGGTCACCTGGTTTTGGGTGACTGGTTTGCCAGTGGCGATTATCATCTACCCATCAGTTTTAGCCTGGATACCATAGGACTCTCGCTACTATTGATTGTGACACTTCTGGTGTTGCTGACTATCAAGTTTTCAGTCAACTACATGCATCGTGAGAGTGGTTTTCAACGCATTTTTATGCTGTTTTGTCTCTTCGCCGGTGGTATGGAACTCATTGTCATGGCGGGCAATGCCCTACTTGTGTTTGTTGGTTGGGAAATTGCGGGAGTTACCTCATACCTGCTGATCGGTTATGCAATCGACCGTACTACCGCGACAAAAAATGCCGTTCGCGCCTTCATTACCAACCGAGTAGGTGACGCAGGTTTTATTCTGGGTATTGCACTCTCCATATTCTGGCTGGGTAGTGTTGAATGGCCGCAAATCCATGTTCAAGCCGGAAAAATAGAGACACTGGCAGCCGGTGTTGTAGCGGGCGGTTTTGTTATTGCCGCATTGGCTAAATCGGCTCAATTACCCTTTTCACCCTGGATCGCACGAGCGTTGGAAGGACCAACCCCATCCTCCGCCATCTTCTACGGTGCTTTGATGGTTCATGCCGGGGTCATCCTGCTGATACGCCTTGCTCCTCTGCTTGAACAGGTGCCGGTCGTCATGATTTCTATCGCCATACTGGGCATACTGACTGTGCTATATGGTTGGCTAGCCGGCCTGACCCAATCAGACGTCAAAAGCTCTCTCATGTTTGCCACCACGACCCAGGTCGGTTGGATGTTCTTCTGGTGTGGCATGGGCTGGTTTACGCTTGCCGCCTGGCATCTTGGCCTACACGCCATCTGGCGAGCATTCCAGTTCTTGGCATCACCTGCACTGGTAAATCAGATCGATCAAGCCACACCCCCTCCACCTCAATGGCTATTGCGCTGGCGCCTGCTATATCGTGCCTCCCAACAGCGTTTCTGGCTCGAGTCCCTGACTGATGCACTGCTGTTACGCCCGACGGTATCGCTCGCAAGGGATGTGCAGTATTTTGATGAACAGGTGGTGACCCGTGTGGTTGGTCTGCCCGCTTATACCCGCAGTGTCTCATCTCTAACACAATGGGAGACCATCCAAAAGCGTGCCACTACAACACAAACCGGAGGTATAGGACAAGGTACAGGCGTCGCTGGCAAGGTCATGACATGGCTGGCGGATATACTCTACTGGTTTGAATCTCACCTGGTGCTTCAGGGCGGTGGCGAAGGGCTGCAAAAAAACCTATATCGCATAGGTGCACTGCTTGAACGAGTAGAGCAATTGTTAACCGAACCGCGCTATATGATCGTGCTGGTGGTAGTGACCTTCGTTGTGATTCTATGAGGGATGAAGAATGACAATTGAAACCTTCCACTGGTCAACACAGATTTCTTATCCGATCTTATCGGTATTGCAGGACCGTATTACTTCTCTGGATACTACGCAACAACCGCCTCCTGGTACAAGTGGGTATAGGCACCGCGCTGCTTGAACTATTGCTCGGTATCGATCTTTGGCAACACTACGATACCAATCTCACTGGTATGCAATTTACCGAGTCGGCCCAGATCCTGCCTCAATTCATCTACCATGCAGGTGTGGATGGCATATCGGTTATCTTCATTCTCCTGACCGGTTTATTGACGCTGCTGGTTGCACTCTATGGTGCAGTACGCGATTTAAAACCCTTTAGCCGTCTGTATATGGTTATCTTTGCGGTGCAAGCAAGTCTGATGGGGTTATTCGTCACACTCAATTTGCT
>JAHXHU010000025.1 GCA_025656375.1 Candidatus Thiodiazotropha sp. (ex Ustalcina ferruginea)
GCTTCACCATTCCAAGTGAAACGCCCTGTGCGGAGCCGCATGCAGGGTGTTGTGGGGGCTGGGGGTTAGAGACCCCCGGCTACCCGATTAATGAATAAGGTCGGCTTTATCTTTCAAACAACTGCTCCAAGGCAAAGCGCATTCGTTCAACCTCCCGACGCCCTTCGGCAATAGCCATGTTTGCCTTGTCGAACTCCATCAGACCCAACTGAGACATGCGTGGAGTAAGAATCACTTCCGGAGGATCTCCTGCCATACGGCTACGGGTGATGAGGTCCTGCATAATATTGATGGAACTGGCCAACACCTCATATAGACCAGGCTCTTTCCTGTCGACACCAAATATACGGGACATCAGATCTTTCTTGCGCGCATTCAGGGTGCTCTTCATCTGGCCTGCAATCCTGCTTATAAGATCATCTTCTCTGACCCGATCGGGCTTTTCATCCTTTGCAGCATCGCGACGTAGATGCTTACCGAGTATGTCGCCATTGAGGTTAACGGCAATGACAATGTCAGCCCCCATGGCTCGGCAAAGAGAGACCGGAACCGGATTGGCAAGCCCACCATCCACCAGCCAGCGTCCATCATGTTGCATGGGAGTAAAAAGACCGGGAAGACTGATTGAAGCCCTGACTGCCTCCATCACCGGACCTTTTCGAAACCAGATCTCTCTGCCCGTCTCCAGGTCAGTAGCCACCACGCCCAGCTCTCGTTTCAATCCTTCAAACCCCAAATCTTTTACATATTGATTAACAAAATCAGTCAGCTTTTCACCTTGGATCAACCCACCACCCAACAGCGCGGGATCGAGAAACCTAATAATCTCCTTCCAGTTAAGTGAACGGGTCCAGGCTTCCAGCAGATCCAGTTTATCCGCAGCATAGGCAGCCCCCACGATGGCACCGATGGAACTCCCACTGATGATATCCGGCTCGATGTCCATTTCCGCCAAGCCATGGATGATGCCAATATGTGACCAGCCACGGGCTGCGCCACTACCCAGTGCAAGCCCGATTTTTAATTCAGTCTGATTCCTGTCCCGCATATTCATTCTCTATATTTTCCCTCAAACAGCGTTCATAGCGCCCATAATTCAGACGAATCATCACACTAATTCTAGAGAGCGAGTGTTATTGATTTCCTTGATTGCAACGCGGTCATCATACCTCCCCTCTATTGACTGATGATGATTTTGTGTCGATATTTTTTACACTATTTGCTAAATAAGACGTATTACGTTTTCACGTGGTGCCACATAACCAAGATAACTTATTAATTAAATTACTAAAAGCACCAGCATGGCCTATTTTTTGCACAGAATCTGCTGTTCGCCAGAACTGGCTTATTGGGACTTAACATGATGAAAAAACGACTCGCATATATATCAGTAGTCTTGTTGACAGGTCTTAGCTTCAATCTATCAGCAAACCTTATGGTGAATGGAAGCTTCGAAGACAACATGGTCAATAATTGGGATGTTTTCAGCGACATTGACGGATGGGATACTTCATCTGGCAGCGGTATCGAAATACAGACGAATCGTACCTTGGGCTTTATTGATGCCCAGGATGGTAATAACTATGTTGAATTGGATTCGCATAACAACAGCACAATGTTTCAACAGATTGACGGCCTCATCGCCGGGCTTACCTATGATATTTCATTCTGGTACAGCGCCCGGACTAACAATGGCGGCAATGATAATGGCATCAATATGCTATGGGGCCAGGATGCGCTTTCTCTAGATGAGATTGTCAGTATTGATGATGCAACGAGAACCGGCTCATGGATACAAAATATTTTCTCACTGACTGCCACTGATGCGACTATGTATTTGGCATTTGAGGCTGATGGCCTGAATAACAGCTATGGTGGTCTTATCGACAATATCGAGTTGGTTGCCTCCGTGCCAGAGCCCTCTGTTATTGCGCTTTTAGGTGCTGGTCTGTTTGGATTAGGCTTTGCACGTCGCAGGGCAAAACGATAAATAATCCTGAACTCCAATACCGTGAATAAGCCATCTCATAAGTGAGTCTTCGATCTCGTGATGTCATTTATGCGTCCCAGGCATAAAAGACACTCGATCTTTGACAACCTATTTGTGCCCCGGCCGT
>JAHXHU010000043.1 GCA_025656375.1 Candidatus Thiodiazotropha sp. (ex Ustalcina ferruginea)
TTGTGAGACTATAGCAACAATGGAGAGTAGTTGTAGGGTGAGGCAGGGACAGGTCCTGCTTGAAATAAATAAGCATAAATCAGTAAAAACAATTATATATATAGTAAAGTTGATGTAATACATAATATATTGGATTATCTTACATAGTAGAGATTTTAATGTTCATGGATTATCAGGTGCATTTCTTAGAGGCATCCTTGTGAAGAAAATAGCAATCTTTGCTGATGTGCAGAATATCTACTACACAACTCGTCAAGCTTATGGACGACAGTTTAATTACAAAAAGTTGTGGAAAAAAATTAGTGCAGAAGGAGAGTTGCCTATGCCATACATCGAGGAGATGATAAACAGCTGAAATTTCAAGATGCACTCAAGTATATTGGCTTTACTGTCAAACTCAAGCCCTATATTCAGCGTAGTGATGGTTCATCCAAAGGTGATTGGGATGTAGGCATCACCATCGATGTGTTGGAAGCTGCGAAACAGATAAATACAATAATATTACTATCGGGTGACGGAGACTTCGATCTGCTATTAAAAAAGATTATAAGCAACTATGCAGTTACTGCCGAGGTTTATGGTGTACCGGCCCTTACTGCTAACAGTCTCATCAATGCCGCTTCAGTTTATCATCGTATCGATGAGGATCTGTTGCTATGAAGCACCTTGTTCCTTAATTCATATAGCGCCAACTTGCTATTGTTTTTGATCACCTAAGTTATTTTTATACTTAATATTGGGAATAAAACTGAAAAATGATTGTTTAAAGGGAGATGAAATATGGAGCAGTGGGTTCGTTATGAACATCAGGGAGTGCAAGGATTTGGTACCTTGAGTGAGAATCAGGTAACAGTATATTTTGGAGACATGTACAGTAGGCCCATGGCAATTGGAGCGACAGTGCCATTGAATGAAATCAACCTATTAACACCGAGTCATCCAACTAAAATGATTGGCCTATGGAATAATTTTCACTCGAGAGCGAAACAGGAGGGGTGGGAGAAACCACTTCATCCACTCTATTTTATGAAGGCAATCAGTCGACTATCCCGGGGCATGACGCTGTATCCCGGTGATATTATCGCATGCGGTACATCGATTGGCACTGGGCCTATGCCCCCTGGCTGTACCGTTGAAGTGAAGATAGGGGGGATCGGTACACTGGTCAATGATTTTAAGCTGTTATGAGATTACTTAAACAATAAAGCCAGGCCGCTGAATATCAGTAATATACTAATGGCACGTTGAAACGTCTGTTGTGACATAGTGGTGTGTATCTGCCCACCAATAACATGCCTATCATCATTAGTGGAATTACAACAGCAATCATCTTGACAAGGTCCAGATCAAATAAACCAGAGATTGCATAACCTGAGATACGACCTGCGCCGTCGAGTAGAAAGATAGTGGCGAAGGTTGCTCTAAACTGGGTTTTCTCAAGGCCACGAAATTTTAAATATAAGACATAAAAGGGTCCACCAGTACCGAACAGTGTACCAATAAGACCACCCATTCCTCCCGCTGGAATAGTCCATATTGTAGAGGCTTTGACTTTGGGTGAAAACGAAAAAAGTGAGTATATGGCAAAGGTCAGAACAAACCCTCCGAGCCCTATACGCAATATCTCTTTATCTATTGAGTTGAATAAGTAGAGAGCTGCTAATACACCGATAACTGCAAAGGGCAACAGGGGCAACAGTTCTTTCCATTGGATGGCATCCCGGTGTTTAATGCCATGGCTGGCTGAAGCGATATAGTCAAGAAATACAACCAGAGGGACCACTGTTGTCAATGGCATCATCAAGGCAAGTAACGGAATTGCAATAAGACCAGATCCAAATCCAGCCATACCTCGAACCAGGTAGGCGGAGCAGATGACGATAGTGACAATTATTAGGTTTAGACTGGAAAGAGACTCAAGCACAATTAATATTTTTGTTATTCGGATTTAAGTGGCTACAAGCGTGCATGTTGCCATGATCTACAAAGTACCTCAATGATGCTTGGTAATCCCCCCAAAAAATAACGGGGTTCAAAAGTAGAATTTTCCAATTATGATTACGAAAAGGAGAATCTACAATGAAGAAGTCCCG
>JAHXHU010000271.1 GCA_025656375.1 Candidatus Thiodiazotropha sp. (ex Ustalcina ferruginea)
AGCGGCACGGACGCAGGACGTCCGGGGCCATAACAGGTTGTCGAAGATCGAGTCGATTTCGGGGACTTGGAAGTCCCGAAATCCATCATGCTCTCTTGCAGAGCCTTCAGAGGGTGACGGCGACAGAGGCCTTTTACGACCTTTTTTATGACAATTTTATCAGCCAGTCAGAGGAGATCGCCGCTTTTTTTCAAAACAGGGATATGCTGCAGTTGAAGAAAAAGCTACGTGAGACACTGCATATGCTTGCGGAATCGGCTGAAGGTCGGCCGGGACTTGGACTCTATATCGAGATGCTGGGAAGGATACATTTTCGCCTGAATGTGCAACGTCGACACTTCACCATGTGGGAAGAGGCCCTGTTGGATGCCGTGAAGATCTTTGACGAGGAGTTCAGTGATCAGGTCCTTGCTGCCTGGCTGGATGTGATCGACCGGGTCATCGAGAGTATGTTTGCAGCCTTGAACGACGCGAATAAGCTGGCATCCTAGCCATCTGCTCTCTTTCTGTTGCGGGCCAGCTGCGGTATCCTTCCGCGATTGCCGTAACAACAATCCATCCGGACCAGATCATGCAGAAGCGTTACGACCCCACTGCCGTCGAGGCAGCGGTCCAGTCATATTGGGTAAAAGAGAAGACCTTCGAGGTTACTGAAAATCCTGATCAGGAGAAGTTTTACTGTCTCTCCATGTTTCCCTATCCCAGTGGTAAACTGCACATGGGACACGTGCGCAACTATACAATCGGTGACGTAATCGCCCGCTACCAGCGCATGTTGGGTAAAAATGTACTACAGCCGATGGGTTGGGATGCATTTGGACTGCCAGCGGAGAATGCAGCGCTGAAAAACAGGGTCGCTCCAGCGGGTTGGACCTACGACAATATTGGCTATATGAAGGGCCAGTTGATTCGACTCGGTTTTGGCTACGACTGGCAACGGGAGCTAGCCACCTGCCAGCCGGATTACTACAAATGGGAGCAGTGGCTCTTCACCGAGCTCTTCAAAAAGGGTCTGGTCTACCGTAAAAATGCTGTGGTTAACTGGGATCCTGTAGATCAGACGGTGTTGGCCAATGAACAGGTGATCGATGGTCGTGGCTGGCGTTCTGGTGCCCTGGTCGAGCGTCGAGAGATACCCCAGTGGTTTGTAAAGATTACCGAATATGCAGATGAGCTTCTCGATGAGATCGATAATCTGGCGGGCTGGCCCGATCAGGTACGCACAATGCAGCGTAATTGGATCGGTCGCTCCTTTGGTGTGCAGATGGAGTTTGGTATCAAGGGCTCAGATGAGAGCTTGACCATCTATACGACCCGTCCGGACACCTTGATGGGTGTGACCTATGTGGCGTTAGCTGCTGAGCATCCATTGGCCCTAAAGGCTGCTATTGAGAATTGTCAGCTGTCTGCATTTATTGATGAGTGCCGCCAGGGAGGGACTTCGGAGGCCGAACTTGAGACCATCGAAAAGAAGGGTATGCCGCTCGGGATCCATGCCGTCCATCCGGTGAGTGGTGAAGAGGTCCCCATCTATGCCGCAAATTTCGTGCTGATGGGGTATGGCACGGGAGCTGTGATGGCGGTGCCCGGTCATGATGAGCGCGACCATGCCTTTGCGCGGCAATACGCGATTCCTATCAAGCAAGTGATTCATCCAGCAGATGGTTCTGCTTTGGATATTCAAGCAGCAGCCTATACTGAGCAGGGTGTGTTGCAGGACTCAGGACCGTTCAACGGGCTGACATCTGCAGCTGCCTTCGATGCCATTGCCGAGTGGCTGCAGGAACGAGGCAAGGGTGAGAAAACCAAGCAGTATCGCCTGCGCGACTGGGGTGTATCACGTCAGCGTTATTGGGGTACACCGATACCCATGATCTACTGCGATAATTGTGGCTTGGTCCCCGTTCCTCTGGAGGATTTGCCGGTACGTTTGCCTGAGGATATCGTTTACGACGAAAACACTATCAATCCGATCAAGAACAATCCGGCATTTTCAGACTGTAGCTGCCCACAATGTGGCGGTAAAGCTCAGCGTGAAACCGACACCTTCGATACCTTCATGGAGTCGAGTTGGTACTACGCACG
>JAHXHU010000392.1 GCA_025656375.1 Candidatus Thiodiazotropha sp. (ex Ustalcina ferruginea)
AACTGTTATTCGGGGATCCACCAGATCCCGATATTTCACCACTTCAATCCAGGCTGCTATTCTCATGAATATTTATGGGACAGCAGTGAACGCTAATAGCTTTTTCTGAAGGGCACCTGGGTTCTCCCAGGAATGATCATGTTCAAAATAAGCGTGCGGGCTGATGAATACAGGCATTGAGTGCTTTTTTGCTGTACTTAACAATTTCTCGATATTCGTGATCATGTCCAGCTCTTTTATATTTTCAGCAAACAAACCATAGGCAACGCCTTTTTGTTCAAGAAAGTCATTTTGTGGATCTGTAACAACGAGTGCAGTGCGCTGTTTGATCAAGTTAAGCGGTGTAGTTTCTGCAAATGCTGATATTGATGTGCTTAGTGGCAATAATAATAATAGTGAAACTATGCATTTTTTCATTTTCAATTTCCCAATTAAAAAAATAATATGATGTCGTGCAGTCAATATCGATAGCAACACGATAGAGCGTCTCATATCAATTGCATGACCCGTCTGACTGTAAACAACATGCTATTTTTTTAAACAGGAATAGTATGTAACAGATGCTACACAGATAAAATGTTGGCAGGTGTGGATTGAGTCTTGGCCTGTCTAGCGGGTCCAGAAAATAGGTACCGAACTGCGCGTTTCACCACGCGACAGTGGATAGCGCTGTTTACCTTTCCAGCCAATCACATCCATAGGATTGACCGCCAGCGAAAGATCCTTATCTTTCAAATAGTCGATAATTGATTGCGCCAATCTGCGGGCTTGCTTACGCTTACTATCAGAAGGTGGCACGCCCATACTGGGGGCGATGAGAACATTATTGAATTTGAGAAATGGCTGCACCCAATCCGGAAGTTTCTTTTCCCGAAGCTGATCGGCTGGCAGCGTAAATGCAACCCCTCTGATACGACTCTCCAATAGCGCCTGCAGCAAGGAAGACTCATCGATGGTTCCACTGCGCGAAGTATTGACTATAAATGGACGCTGTCCTGCAAAATAGAGCTCCTTACCCTTAAACACCTTTTCTTCGCCAGCAGTATGTATACTGATCACATCGGAATGTTCAAGTACCTCGCTCAGCTGATTGTACTCAATCACCGGCTTTTCAAGTGGGGATCGCTGATGGAAGTTGTCGTATACGGCTCGGAACCGGGTATCGTAGCCAATCACTTTTTGACAATGGGGACGAATCTCAGTGGCCAAAACCTGGGCCACATTCCCACACCCGATCAGACCAACCACTAAATTTGCCAGCTCAAACCCTGTCAACTCCTCGGCACCTAACTCTTTGAAATCTCTCGCGATGAATGCCTTCTTGGATTTACGTGCACGGAAAGAGCGACTAATGAGTGTGACCATCAAGCGTACAGCCAGATTCGCCACCTCATAGGTATTACCAAACTCGGTAACCTTGACCAAGATGCCATTACGCGAAGCATCGGCGACATCAATCTTGGTGATATCATCGCCAAAAACACCGATTACTTTGAGGTACTTTCCTGCTGACTCGAGCATTTCGAAGTTGATTGGGACCTTGTTGCGTACCAATATGGCCGAATAGTCCCCGAGTTCGAGTAGTGGTTTGAGAATACGCTTATTCGGGGAGACGATATCTGCCTTAATTTTGGCCTCTTCGAATAGATCCAATACCAGGGGAGAAAGTTCACTATCGAGAAGTACACGTCGATTTTTCATCCGTCCCTCTTTATTATCATCTAGTTATACCCAGGAGGATAGCAGATCACTATTTTGCCAAATCCAGTCCTAACCTGAGCTACCCCACTCTACGAGTAATTATTAGTTAGAAGTGCCCATATCAAGATCATCTCAAGGTAAATAATAGTCGTTGATTTAAGAATTTAACTATTAAAGTTCAAGAATTAGAAGAAATCTACCTGTTTGGCTACCTTAAATTCTTATATTCCATCTACAAATCAATATATTAGGCTAAATTATTTTCAGTATTTAACATATATCAAAGATCACTGCTGTCCCATAAATATTCATGAGAATAGCAGCCTGGATTGAAGTGGTGAAATATCGGGATCTGGTGGATCCCCGAATAACAG
>JAHXHU010000056.1 GCA_025656375.1 Candidatus Thiodiazotropha sp. (ex Ustalcina ferruginea)
CTTCACCATTCCAAGTGAAACGCCCTGTGCGGAGCCGCATGCAGGGTGTTGTGGGGGCTGGGGGTTAGAGACCCCCGGCTACCCGATTTATGGAAGCTAAGAAATCGCTTATTTCTATCAATAACACAACAAAGCATAGGTGCAAAAAAGCCAAGTGTAGCAACGAATATTTCCTTCAAGTAACATTAGCTTGTGTACAATCACTGCTTGTTTTTTCGATATTCCTGAAACCTATTGTCTTATGGGAACTACCCTTGACTTAACAGATTCCTCAGATCGATAATTGCGGCATTGGCACGTGATATATAGGATGCCATGACCAGTGAATAGTTGGCAAAGATACCGAAGCCGCCGCCGTTCAATACCACCGGGCTGCTGATTGGCTCCTGGGTGGCTTCCAACTCCCGGATGATCTGGCGCAAGCTCACTAAGGCATTTTTTTTCTTCAGTATCTCGTGGAAGTCGATTTCCACCGCATGTAGGAAGTGGATTAATGCCCAGGTTGATCCACGGGCCTCATAAAAGACATCATCGATCTCCAGCCAAGGTGTTTTTACCGTTATATGGTCTGAAGTTGAAGTGGATTGTGCAGCGTCTGGGTCACCGGCCAGATCGGTGTTGATTCGTTCCTGTCCGACGCTGGCGCTCAACCGCTGCGAAAGACTGCCGAGACGTTTCTCCATAATGGCCAGCCAATCACGCAGGTTATCTGCCCGGGCGAAGAATTGTGCATTCATCTTTCCTTGCAGGGAAAGACTACTCAGGTACCGTTTGAGTGCATCAATACCTTGATAGTACTCACCTTCGGTTGATGGAAATATCCAGGAATCGTTGCTGTAATTGAACTGGGGTTCGGTGATTGCGAGATCCTCGTTTTCCAATGATTGGGATTGTGATCGGCTCATGTCGTTGCGTAGCGAACGGGCCAGATCGCGGACTTGTGTCAGCGCACCAAATTCCCAGTTAGGAATATTGTCCAGGAAGACGCTGGGGGGCATGATGTCATTACTCAGATAACCCCCCGGTTTTTCAAGCAGGGTCTCTATCACTGTCAGCAGTGTGGCTGTTGTGTAGGAGCCTGTTACCGGTTCAAGATTCATCTCTGCCAGGGTGTTGCGGGTATTATCGCGCGCATTGAATCGGTCCGGCACACTACTCCAATAGACTCCAATGAAGTAGAGAATAATGATCAGGGTGATCGTGCCGAGTCCGCTGCCCCAGAACCAGCCTTTTTCCCGCAGAGTTTTGGGATGGTAGAGTTGATCAATGCGACTGATGAGTAATGAAGTGCTACGGGCAAGTCTACCGAAAAAGTCTTTCACAAGATTCAATCCCTACTTTGATGGTACTACTGTTATCCAGGTATATGCTTGGAACAGTATCTGAGACTGCAGGGTCAAAGCAACAGTCAAGGTGAAATTCAGTTCGAGATCATTCACATTGAATTTGCTGTCTGTGGCCAATAAACGATTCCATTGATCACTGAAATCACTATGCAAGGGGGGCGGCACTGCTCCACCAATCACATTATTGGAATGCTGGGCGGCGTTTCAACTATTCTTCTGTTAGATCCGAAACGTTTATGGTAGGGGCACGGGGCAGGGCCGCACCCTAGCACTGCAACTATACCCCGTGGGGAAGAGCCGCTTAATTTACTCCAAATCCAGGCATAAGCAGATTCAAATAGTGATCGGCCAGCAGTAGTGTAAATAGCAAACTGAGATAGAGAATTGAAAAGGCGAAGGTCTTCATGGCATGTTCACGACCATCGCTGCGTAACAATTTATAGGCGTGGTAGATAAAACCACACCCTAGCAGTAGCGCTCCCACCAGGTAGAGAAAACCACTCATATGGATGACAAACGGTAGCAACGAGACGGCAAGCAGCATGATGGAATAGATCAGTATCTGCTGCTTGGTGAACTCGATCCCGTGTGTGACCGGTAACATGGGGACATCAGCCTTGGCATAGTCATCACGACGGTGAATGGCCAGAGGCCAGAAATGAGG
>JAHXHU010000086.1 GCA_025656375.1 Candidatus Thiodiazotropha sp. (ex Ustalcina ferruginea)
AAAAGAACCGAGACTGTATTTTCAGTGCCTTTGTACAGGATAACATCACCTTGCCTGACCGGATACATATGATTCTGGGATCTAAATATGAGCACAATGACTATACCGGCAACGAGTTTCAGCCCAGCTTGCGAATGACCTGGACACCTGATAACAGTAACTCATTCTGGGGGGCAATCTCACGAGCGGTACGTACACCCTCCAGAATTGAAACGGATGTAAGCATCCGTGTTGGACCCATCTCAGTATTGGGAAATGAGGCATTCGATACAGAAAAACTATTGGCCTACGAATTAGGTTATCGTACACAAGCAACTTCTAACTTATCACTCGATATTGCTGCTTTCTACAACGAATATGACGACCTTTCCACCTTCGAACTGATTGGACCACCCTCCCCCGGCAACATCCAAATCGGACTTGATAACCAAATGAGCGGTGAGAGTTATGGTTTGGAACTGGCCGCCAATTGGGAGGTCAGTGCTACATGGAGAATCAAGGCTTCACATGCCTGGCTCAAGGTCAATCTGGAGACCGATAGCAGTAGTAGCGATACCACATCAACCGAGAGTGCGGATATCACCCCTGAACATCAGACACAACTGCGCTCACAATTTGATCTTCCCTACGATCTTGAGTTCGATACCTCAATCTACTATGTGGACAAGATCTCCAACTCACTGATCGATGGCTATACCCGTCTCGACATGAGACTTGGCTGGAACCCAGACAATAACCTGGAACTCAGTCTTGCATTACAAAACCTGCTGGATGATGAGCACCCTGAATTTATTGAATTTTCCGGTTTTTCAGGACCTGTTGGATTGAAGTCTACTCAAGTCGAACGCAGTGCCCTGTTACAGCTGAAGTTGAAATTCTGAAGCCCTTTCGATGTCTACCGCACAGACAGCGAATCGAGTGAGAATGAGATCCTTTTTCAGGATGCTTGCTCTACTCGCTCTGTTGTGCCTTTTGCCATCGGATTACACTCACTCGGAATCCGTAGCAGAGCATGAGTTAAAGGCAGTGTTTCTCTACAACTTTGCCAATTACATTACTTGGCCAGAGAGTGCCTTTCAAAACCAGGACAGCCCATTCAATTACTGCCTGCTTGGGAGAAGCCGAATCAATGACAGTCTCAATGCGGTGATAAATAACGAAACTATAAAAGGCAGAAAACTGCGATTACTGGAGTTTCAACAACCAACACAGTTATCTCAGTGTCATATTATTTTTATCCATCAACAGGAGGTAGGATATTCCCCGGATCTCATTAGACAATTGGCAGCAGAATCGATACTGACTGTTGGGGACGATACAGATTTTATCCCGGCAGGTGGAGCAATCAGCCTGATACAAGAAGCTCGTAAGATCGACCTGGTTATTAATATGGATACGATTGGACTAGGCCGTCTAAAAGTGAGTTCGAAACTGCTCAGATTGGCAAAACGTGTCAGACCTTCCAGTGAGGTGTCTGAAAAATGATTGGCATCAAATTCAATCTATGGCCAATCAGGACAAAAGTTATCGTCATTGCCCTGATAACCAGCATTGCAGTACTCTGCCTGGCATCCATAGCCTTTGTCATATCGGAGCTGGGTGCCAAACGCGTCTCCATGGTTGAGTCAGCGGCTGCTCTAGCTCGGGTACTTGGTGTTGATGCTACAGCCACCTTGGTGTTTCGCGACCCAACCACCGCCGAAGAGATCCTGTATGCCCTCAGCGAAGAAAAGACCGTGGTTTATGCTGGCATCTTCGATGCTGAAGGTTCAACCTTCGCCAGTTACAAAAGCAGTAGCAAAGATCACACCCATCTACAGAATAAAATTGCAAATCAAACTGATCATTGGAACGCAATCAAAAACACATATGACGAACTGACACGCTACCGGTTTCATAGTGACCACCTGGATCTCCACCACAAGATCAGATTCAATAACAAGCCACTCGGTCACATCGATATCAAACAGGATCTGACCAAGTTAAACGCCAGCATTC
>JAHXHU010000021.1 GCA_025656375.1 Candidatus Thiodiazotropha sp. (ex Ustalcina ferruginea)
ACTGTTATTCGGGGATCCACCAGATCCCGATATTTCACCACTTCAATCCAGGCTGCTATTCTCATGAATATTTATGGGACAGCAGTGATTGGATGCTTGTTGTATCGGACGTGTTTATCCATGCCGAAATGGTACCTTGTGATAATGAACTGTAGGTCCCGACATGGTTGCTCAACTCGACGAGATCATTGAAACCATCGAGGCTCAGATTGCCATCGCCGACTGGATTCGACGATCCGGGATTATCGATTGAAGCGTTGCCGGATAGCGTTCCATTTGCAGCGCTTGCAGAGGAATCATTGGCATTCGTATCAAACGTCCAGTGACCAACCAGCCCTGTTGAAGTATCTAAAAGGTGATTCCAGGCGAGCTGTAAGGATTGTTGGATCACAATATCGCTTTCAATGGAACCGGTTTGAACTTCCAGATCCCAGTCACCACCCAGTGTGTTATGCCCCGTCCGATCATCTGATCCGGCAATATCAGCACCGGTCAGCTGCGCGAGGCTGTCGACCAGTCGTTCGCCTTCTATAGTAGCCGCAAGGTCACAACCGTAGATCAGTAAATCACCCTCGGCGGAAAAGGCGTTGCCCCAGGTATTAATTGCCTCGCCATTGTGTTGCACTTCATCAATATCGATGGTGGCGTCACCCAAGTGAATCTCACCGTCACTACCGTGACTGATGAGGTGCACCGCATCGAGGTCCGTGTATTGACTGAGTGTTTCGCTGATCTGCTCAATGCCGTTGCTGTCAGTATCGAGCAACACAATTTCGATACTGCGCCCATTGCCGCTCTGGCTAATCATGTCATCTACCAGGGATTGATAATCCGGTGTCATCTGATCGATGATCACCAACTCCTGGCTCGTTATTTCGCTATCTGTCGCCTCGACCAAGGCTTGCTCGGATTGCAAGGCCTGTTCAATGGCTTGAAGGTCAGACTCATCCGGTTGCTGAACCGCATCATTAGGGACCAGGTCGACCGCAATACCGGCCAGGTCGGCTGAGAGCAGGAGACGGGGTTCAAGCTCTTCAAAGATCAGTCGATTGCGTTTCTTGGATCGGCTCATCGCTCAACGATCCTGGTGTCTATACCCAAGTCCGTGAGCTGTTGTTGATATTGATCGGCTATCTTGCGGTTGCTGTAATAACCCAGTGAAATATGTCCTTTCAGTGATCCCTTGGCTATGACCCAGGTATCTTTCAAACCCTGCTCATTAAATGCCAACGCTTTGCGTTTAGCTCTTTGCAGGGGAAGCAGTGACTCATTGGTAACCAGTAGATAGTGGGTATTTGACTGAGTCGTACTGCTGGATTTATTAACTTGTTTCGGCTGAACTTCCTTTTGCACCGATTGAGGGTTAGGGTGACTCATTGCCGCTATCGAACGCTCAACTGAGGTAACTACCTTTTTATTTTTTCCTTTAACAGGCTCAGGTTTCTTACTCACTATTTTGTCGAGAAAACGCACCCGACACCTTAATCCACTGGTAAGTTTGTAGTCATCATTAGGTACCTCTAAACGGATTCGAAACGTACCGCTGGCCGCATCCAGTATGGGATCGACAATCTTTACCTCTGCCTGATACTTACCATCAACCGGGGACTCGGGCATTACTGAGGCCAGCTGGCCGGTCTTGATCTTGCCCAACAGAGTAACCGGAGCCACTACCTCAACCCGTAGAGGATTGATCTGGGCGATCTTGATGATCGAGCGTTCCTCAACCGACTCCCCTGGATTGAGAAACCGGTCTACGACAATGCCATCAATGGGACTGCGAATGGTGTGGCGATTAAAGACGGCTTCGGCTTGTTTCAGGTCGAGTTCAGCCAGATATTTTGTCTCTTTGGCTTGAGCTAGTGTAGTGTCCTAAACATATTATCCATTTTGCAATACAACCTTGGCTCGCCCCACTTTTTCCAGTATCTGATCAACGCTTTTAGT
>JAHXHU010000095.1 GCA_025656375.1 Candidatus Thiodiazotropha sp. (ex Ustalcina ferruginea)
ACCCTGACCTATGCTATGCAGACCCATTTGGCAGTGGTGGAGATCGATCCTCATACCGGGCAGGTAAAGATACTGGATTACGGCATCGTCGATGATTGCGGCAAGATGATCAATCCAATGATTGTGGAGGGTCAGTTGCATGGGGGTGCTGCCCATGGGTTAGGTGCGGCATTGCTCGAGAACCTGCCCTATGATGAGAGCGGTAATGTACTGGCCGGCTCCTTTACCGACTATGCGCCGATTACCATCAACAATGTCCCCAAGCTTAAACTTGATCATATGGAATCGCCCTCGCCATTCAGTTACAACGGTGCAAAAGGCATGGGTGAAGGTGGTGGAGCGCCTCTACATGCGATCTCGTCTGCGGTTCAGGATGCGTTGATCGACAAAGGTATCATCGTACGTGGATCTCACTGCTCACCCAATAAGATCTTCGAGATGTTGCAACAGCCCGATGGTGATCAGGTTGTGACAGTGGAGCGTAGGGCATGATTCCCATGGGTGGCCATAGCGCTGCCGGGTCACCGATATGAGTGACCGACAGCCTGCGACGCATCAGTTTGAATCCATAGAAGCGGTGGAAGCCCGTTTTGCAGAGCAGGGTTACGTGACTGATCGTATGTTGGCCACAACGGTCTATCTGGCCGTGTCTTTGGGTAAGCCCGTGTTTCTCGAAGGCGAGCCTGGGGTAGGTAAAACGGAAGTGGCCAAGGTCATTGCCGGTACGCTTAATACAGAGTTGATTCGCTTACAGTGTTATGAAGGGCTGGATACCGCCCATGCATTGTATGAATGGAACTATCCACGTCAGCTCCTTGAACTTCACCTACAGGAAGCCAGAGGTCTTGACCAAGCAGAGATCGGACGCAATCTTTTCAGTGAAGCTTTTTTATTGAAGAGACCCCTGTTGCAGGCTATCCAAAATGATGGGGAGCAGCCACCCGTATTGCTGATCGATGAGATCGACCGTTCCGATGAGGAGTTCGAAGCCTTTCTTTTGGAAGTGCTATCCGATTTTCAGATCACGATTCCTGAGATTGGAACCCTCGAAGCCCGTTGCCGCCCGGTTGTCGTGCTTACCTCGAATCGTACCCGCGAACTTCACGATGCCCTGAAACGACGTTGTCTTTATCATTGGATCGATTACCCAAGTTTTAGTAAAGAAGTGCAGATCATTACAACAAGAGTGCCAGGTATTGAACCCCGGTTATCTGCACAGATCTGCCGCTTCATGGAGCTGTTGCGTGACCAGGATTTTTATAAACGACCCGGTATCGCGGAAACTATTGATTGGGCAAGCGCCTTATTGTCGCTGAAAGTGACCGATCTGGACCGAAAGTCAGCTGAGGCGACATTGGGTTGTATACTCAAATATAAGGGGGATATCGATAAACTCAGGGAGTTAGGTATTGAGGAGCTGGTACAACAAGCTCGGATTGTCAGTAACTATGAAGTTGCTTCATCGGGCACCTAACGGGTGTTGCCAATGATCGGTCAAGCACAACAGCATGAAACCAGTATGTTCAAACAGGTTGTGCATTTCTCTCGGGCATTACATGAAGAGGGACTATCGGTAAATCCAGCCAACCTGATCGATCTTTGCCAATGTTTCGATTATGTGGATATCCAATGCCGGGACGATTTTTACACGGCTGCCTGCGCAACGCTATTGTCTCGTCGGGAAGACATGGATCTCTTTAATCGTGTATTCAGCCGGTTTTGGGATGGATCGCTTCAATTGAGTATCAGCGTTGCGGACGATCGCCCAGGTGAGGCCGACAATGGAGAGGGTAAAAAAGAAACATATACCGAGAATCACTGCTGTCCCATAAATATTCATGAGAATAGCAGCCTGGATTGAAGTGGTGAAATATCGGGATCTGGTGGATCCCCGAATAACAGTT
>JAHXHU010000369.1 GCA_025656375.1 Candidatus Thiodiazotropha sp. (ex Ustalcina ferruginea)
GGACTAAAAGCGTTGATCAGATACTGGAAAAAGTGGGGCGAGCCAAGGTTGTATTGCAAAATGGATGATATGTTTAGGACACTACACTAGTATGGTCTGTCGCGGTTTCATTGTTTTCCTCCTTTATTATCAGGTTTAAATGCATCAATTAGTACTTTGTCTGAATTGAATACACACACGAGAATTATATTACTATCTAAAACTAATGTTTCTTTGTTACGTGTTTCTAAATAATGGATATTGTATGTATTTCCAGATACATGCTCCACTCCAAGTGGTATCGCTAAGATCAGGTCATGATTTGTTCCTTCTCCTGAGTATAGCCAGTACTCCTTGCTGCCTTCTCTTTTGATCTTATTAGGTAAACCGATTTTTTCGGCCACAATATTATTTTTATCTTTTCCTACCAGTAACTTAGTATGTTCAACTTTAGAAGTTCTTTCTATGGATGAGCATGCAGATACAAGCAAAAGTAATATCAACGTATAAATAATTTTCATATCTAATCGGTTCCTATGCTTTACACTATATTTGTTTGATTATTTATGATTCAGTAAGTTATCTACCTATTAGTCCTTACATGCTTCAAATCATCGAGATTGAGTGATTGTTTAGTCCGATATTTGTGCACGAATGATTTTATAATACCGACTTACCCCTTTACTTTTTCTGCATAACAATCTGGTGGAGCTGGACAACCACATCTGTCTTATCAACCTAAAACAGTCAGTCGCCGCCATTGAAACGGATGAATTGAATCATGCACGAGTATGGATCGATCCATCGCTGAACGATGATGGCAGAACACTTATCATTGCGGGGTGTGGTGCAGAGACCCGCATCCCGCAACTGTTAGTTTGCTGCCGCTTGCACCTGCTTACAGCCACTGAACAGGTTGCCCTTTCTTCTACCCAACCTCGAAAGAATCACCAATCCGGAGAGAAAAAGGATCAGAGGAGCGGGTAAAGGCACGGAATTCAGGGTAACGTTTGTAGGAAAGGTATCCTCCAGGATATAGCCATTGTTATCTATAGATCGAAGTTCAATGTTGTAATAACTTCCATCATTTGCCATGCCAGTCACACGACCATTGAAATAATCAACGTGTCTTCCAAATACATTCACTTGAGTATCAGGTGCCATCAGAAACCAAGAAGTATCAATTCCACTATAAAGGTTGGCAGTGGAGTTATTGAACAGTTGGATCCATGAATAGTAGCCGCTGTAGATGTTGGCCGTACTGTCATCATACATATTTAACCGAGCTATAAAATCGGCGTTGTATGCATTAACCGTAGATTGCTGATAGGCATTTATAAATGATGCACCATGAATATTATTGATATTCAATGTGGATGTATCAAGTACATCAACATTATCTTCTCCCCAAGGAAGGTCATATACTTGATTGCCACTGACGACTAAAGCATTTGCTGCCAGACTGAAAATTGAAAATGAGATACCGAACACACTAGTATATAGGATCTTTGAGTTCCACATACTATCTTCCTTTTTTCTTCCTTCATTGTTGAAACTGGAAAAGACTATTTTACAAAACTATAAATTTTACAGTTTCAATAATCCGATCCATCCACGATAAATAGTCAAGGCTTGAACCATGACACCCTACTAAACCGACATCCTTTGTTACATCTTCATATAATCTACCATAAACACTGAATACTGTAATCTGGAATTAAATTCCTATCGAAATTAAACATCAAGTAGTCTCGGTATCAGCTCAACAAGATTGCAGGATCTATTCCTATAGTCGAGTTGGGCCGTGAGGTAATGGGGGTAAGTCTGTACTTATAATATCACTGCTGTCCCATAAATATTCATGAGAATAGCAGCCTGGATTGAAGTGGTGAAATATCGGGATCTGGTGGATCCCCGAATAA
>JAHXHU010000057.1 GCA_025656375.1 Candidatus Thiodiazotropha sp. (ex Ustalcina ferruginea)
GGCAGGGGCATGAATAGGCTGTCAAAGATCGAGTGTCTTTTATGCCTGGGACGCATAAATGACATCACGAGATCGAAGACTCACTTGAGCGGTTTACACAGTTTTGGCTGTCAATTTGGAGGGCAAAAAGGAGATTCTCGGCAAATTGGGTTCGATTTACTTGACACGAACGTGAACTATAGTTCACACTACGTAACTCAAAAAGGTGAGCTTACTAAGTCAAAGGTATCTCCAGTGGCGAGATGGCAGGCGTCCTGGAAGTGCTGGTCGGTTCAGAGGCCAAGGGTCTTTCGGCCAGTACAGTGTCCAGGTTGAAGCAGACGTGGGGAGACGAGTACCAGGCCTGGACAGAGCGTAGGCTGGATAAAGACCGCTGGGTGTATGTATCTCTGGGCTGATGGTGTATACAGCGGTCTGAGAGCCGAAGATGCCAAGCTCTGTGCGTTGGTGATCATTGGTGTCGATGAGCAGGGACAAATGCAGAGATTAAAGAGAAGGTTGATCAAGCCAAAAGAACGATGTGTGTGTACTGCGATGGTTCTAACTATGAAAAGAGTTATATTTTTACTGCTCACCCTATTTTTTGTGGGAAGCGCGGCGGCAAATGCAGCAAGCAGCAACAATAATGTGTATATTGTTTGCAGAGGTAGTAATGAATATTGCCAAAACATTGAAATCAGGAGAGATGATGGTCGAACTCTTGTGGTTAGTAGACTAGAGAATGCAGATACTTCCGGGTTCCTTTGGCCTTATTATGGTCGGTTAAGATTGTTTTTTGTGCAATCGCAACAAGAAACTGAATTTGGTGATTTTAGTTTCCGTGCACGACCTCAGCGTGTCTGTATTCTAGGCATTACCGTAAGCAGCGGAGACTCTCCAGAGGCAATATATTTGGGGAAAAGTTGTCCTAGCATAGCAAGTAGCAAGGGTTTGTAATCCCTGGTTAGGCGTGCCCTGGCAGGTATCCGTTGTCGCGCAGCGGCTTAGGAGGCCTGCAGAGGACATCCCGACACGCCGTCCAGTCATTTGGGCGCTGACAACGGAGTGGTCACGAGCTTGCGAGGTGATCACGCAGTGTCAGTGACCAGGATGGCCCGGGGCACTAATAGGTTGTCAAAGATCGATGGCATGACTGAAGCAGCTGACAAAATCGAAGAGAGGGGCAGAGAGGCCTTTCTAAAAAAGCACAACCAGCTAGATTTTTTTGTTGCTAATGGCATCGGTGCGGCACCAAAAGGGGACTGTCACTCAATGGAACATCCAATGTTCTCATTGAGCAAGAGAAACGACATAAAAATCCGCGAGTATCATCATGGTGATACCTGCATCACCATTACCCCATCAGTGAAAGGCCTGGCGACGATTTGGGACAAAGATATCCTGCTCTACTTCGCCAGTCAGATAACCGAGGCTCTAAATCAAGGTAGACAGGTAGGAAGAAAGGTCAAATCAGACAGCTACGCTATACTGACCGGCACAGATCGAAGTACCGGAGGTAAAAGCTACGTACAACTAATCGCTGCTCTTGAGCGTTTGGCTGGTACACAGATAACCACCAACCTGAAAACTGGAGGCCTTCGGCAGGCTGAAAGTTTCGGCTTGATCGATAGCTGGCGAGTTGCCGAGACCAATCCTAAGACGGGCCGCCCAATCAGTATCGAACTAACACTCTCTGAGTGGCTATTTAGGGCACTATGCAAGCGTGAAGTGCTGACCTTCAATCGTGAATACTTCAAGTTATCAGGAGGGCTAGAACGCCGCCTATACGAGTTGGTCCGCAAACACTGCGGCTACCAACCAAGCTGGGGTCCTGGGGATTTTCCCTCCTAAAAAGACATAATCCGCTGTAGCCCGCGCCAGTCATGGCTTTCAGAGGGGCATTAATTCCGAGTCT
>JAHXHU010000032.1 GCA_025656375.1 Candidatus Thiodiazotropha sp. (ex Ustalcina ferruginea)
AGCAACTGCTGAATTCATTTTTTCCTTCCTTTGCCATAAACCGGAACACTGGGAATTATAAATGAATATTTTATTCAGGACACTACACTAGTTATTTAGTTTTAGCTCTTTAATTAGACGTGTATAGGCTGATTTCAGATCACTTATTAATGCTTCAATATTATCGAAACTCTCTTTATCTCCGAGAAGCTCCAATGCCTGGCTGATACGCTTAACCTCATCTGCACCGATTGCTGCACTGTTTGATGCCAGACCTTGGGCAGCGCGTTTCAATGTTTCCGGGTCATTCTGCTCGACTGCCTTCTCTATGATATCAATCAGGTCTGAAGAAGTTTCGCAATAGATAGTGATAAGACGTGGCAGTATGTCTGGGTGGTTTGGTTGCTGTTGAGCCTGAATTGTCTCAATGATCTGTTTGTTGAGAGTGACTGATTGTGAGACTGCAGGGGGAGTTGCTGCATGCCGGATATCGTCATGAACAGCACGCTCAGTGTGTACTTGAGGCTTATCAGGTGTTAGCCACTTTTTCAGTGCGCGCTCGAGCTGTTCCTGTTTGAGTGGTTTTCCCAGGTAGTCGTCCATGCCTGCTTCAATGCACTTGTTCTGATCGCCATCCATTACATTGGCAGTTATTGCAATTATCGTTATGTGCTCAGGTTCCGTTTCATTTTCACGTATTAAACGTGTCGCTTGATAACCATCCATTTCCGGCATCTGGATGTCCATTAAAATCAGGTCATAACGCTCTTGTTGCAATAGCTCCAATGTCTCCTTGCCATTTGTTGCAAGGGTGACCGTGCAGTTGAGTAGTTGCAGCATCTCATTTATGACTGCCTGGTTAATCAGGTTATCTTCAGCGACCAATACACGCGCGGCTCTTCCTAAAATGTATGTTAGATCATCTGAACTGTGCTGCTCATTGTGTCCTGAAATATGACTATCGCTGGTTTTATGCTGGAGATATCCTGCCAACTGTTGGATGGTTTCGAATAATTCAATCATTCGTACGGGCTTTACAAGGCATGCATCAATGGCATTGTCACTCAGTGGATTGGCGCTCGGCGTCATCAATTGAGAAGTCAGCATTATCAAAGCAGGTAAGTGTAATGATGGATTGTGTCGGATATTTTTTCCAAGTGCGAGGCCGTCCATATCGGAGAGAAATCTCTCGGTAATGACGATTTCGAAGGGATTGTCTGATGATATGGCTTGTCGAAGTTCTTGCCTGGCCTGCTTGCCGTCAGCAGCCGTTGTTACATGATGGTTGAAATCCTTCAGTGATTGACTGAGTACTTCGCTGATACGTCGATTGCCCTCAACAAGCAGAATCTCTATTTGTTGTTGCGAATGGAGTCTCTTAGGCTGATTCTTATGTGCATTTTCCAGCAAACCGAGACGGGCGGTAAACCAAAAAAGGGAGCCCTTGTCAGGTTCTGACTCCAGGCCTATCTCTCCGTGCATTAGATTGGCCAGTTGTTTTGAGATTGCAAGCCCCAGACCGGTACCGCCAAATCTGCGGTTTGTTGAGCTGTCTGCTTGAGAAAAGACATCGAAAATATGTGTCTTCATATCATGAGAGACACCGATTCCACTATCTTCAACCTCAAACCTGAGAGTAATTTCTGAGGAGGTTTTCATCCACGGCAGGACACGGAGAATCACCTCTCCCTGGTGGGTGAATTTAAGTGCATTGCCGATCAGATTGATCAGTACCTGTCGAATCCGATGGTCATCACCACGCAGGTAGACCGGTATGGTGGTTGGACAGTAACTGATAAGGTCCAATCCTTCGCTGAGCGCCATGGAAGGCTGAAAGCCGAGGCGGTTAGTCCCCGGCAGCCGTGAGGCGAGACTGTAGACCCGCCGTGCCTTGCGC
>JAHXHU010000370.1 GCA_025656375.1 Candidatus Thiodiazotropha sp. (ex Ustalcina ferruginea)
ACGGCAGGGGCATGAATAGGCTGTCAAAGATCGAGTGTCTTTTATGCCTGGGACGCATAAATGACATCACGAGATCGAAGACTCACTTGTTTTTTAACCTGAATCCGTGGATTCATGTTGGTGCATAGCGCAAGCACATGATTTCCCAGCAGATTGAAAAATGTCCGCTAAACCGATGAGTACAGCTAAGATTTATTGATTCTACTGGGAAACCAATGTGTTACGCGACGCATCCACCCTGTACCCAGGAGATTTGGTATGAATAGCGAGCGGATTCTGTTTGTGCGATCCACGATGGGGGGGGTTGTAGAGCGGTAAAATACCTATATCCTATTGCAGCGCTGATCTGGGGGGATATATTTTTTCAATTGAACTGCCAGGATGGATTAAGGGTTTTTCCTAGGATTGAGCGCCATCACTGCTAGACTCAGAGGTGTGTAAGTAGAGTGAAATTGAGTGAGATCAGGTGGCAGTCGTTTGCAGGAGGGTCACAGATGTGACTTCAAACAATGCAGGCATAACATTATAAATGACTGAGAGGGAATGAGAGATGAGTCCAAATATAGAAGAACTTGAGGCCCTGGCGCGAAACTATTGCGAACTGGTGGAGAGTCTGCAGGAGGGTAATACGCAGTGGTTGCAAGAGGTTGCTGGTCTGCTGCCGCGTCTGCATGCCGCCGTATCTGCTCTGAATTTGCCAACACCTCGAAATACCCACTATACCGCAGCCGATCTGGACGCCCGGTTTGAACTCTACACCTACCTCAGGCAGCTATTGGGAGACAGGGACGGGTATTGGATGGAGTTCGATATCGCCGGTGATGGTCAGAGCATGAGCGGCAGTCTGGCTGATGATTTGACCGACATCTACTGTGAGCTTAAAAATGGATTAAAAATGCTGGACGGTCAGCCGGAACAGGCTGTTGAGGGTTGGCATAAAGGTTTTCATCTCCACTGGGGGGAACACCTGCTGGATGCGGAGCGCCACCTCTACGATTTAAATGCCCGAAATCAACTGGCCATCTGAAAACAGGGATTAGTTGTTAGTCTGCCCGTCATAATCCGGTCAATCAGTGCATTTCATTGATCCATGCAGATGTATTGATGTCGTGGATTTGAAAAATTGTCTATTTTTGGACGATGGCAGATGAGCCTCATATCCCGCATAAAAACCAACGTATTTTCTATGTTAATTGGCATCCTGATGCAATTTCTTGTTACTATTGGGGCCATACAGGCACAACAGTATTTAGGAGATCCGGCATGAGTTTGATTGCCCTTAGTGAAAGTGATTTAACCCTGACCAGCAATGCTCAAAGCAAAATGGGCGAGTTGTTTCAGCAGGTCGAGAGCAATATCGAGGGTGTACGTGTTTTTGCTACTCCCGGTGGTTGTAGCGGTGTCAGCTTCGGCATGACCTTCAGTGATGCAGTCAACGAGAATGATGGTGTGCTTCAGTGTGAGGGTTTCAAGGTGATCGTCGATGACGGCACCATGCAGTATTTGCGCGGTGTGGAGATCGACTTTGTTGATCAAGGTGATGGTAACGCCAGCTTTGTCTTCAACAACCTTCAACCGGTGAGTGGAGGAGGCTGTGGAACTTGTGGTTCTTCTTCCGGTGGCGGCTGCGGCTAGGCTGTAATTTAGAATTGTGAATGTTGAATTTTGAGCTGGAGGTAGGTGCATGCGCGCACGGGTTATTCTCTAAATCAGATCAAGCTTGATTTACAAAAGAAACCGTGCCTGGGGTTATGCCTGGCGCGGTTTTTCTTTGTGTACGCCCAGCATGGGTATGAACTAATGAGGTGAAAGTCCTCTGTAGGAAGGTCACCATCCTTAGCGATTTCAAGCTATTA
>JAHXHU010000005.1 GCA_025656375.1 Candidatus Thiodiazotropha sp. (ex Ustalcina ferruginea)
TTGTTGATCAATGACTTGTCACGATTTCATTGTATCAAAACAAGGGGGTTTTCAGGCCTTTCTCGTTAAGTATTTATGGGACAGCAGTGAAAATGGATCGAAAGCAGATCATTGATCCTATACTCAGGCTTATCTTACGGCAGAATCTGAAAGTGGCGGCTGATGGATACCAATGAGAGTCGGATGTCATTCATTGATACGATACGAATAGTCATGAAGCTGATAAATCTGTAGACCAGAGATCTACCTATAAGAGGTATCCTCTGATGTCTCTCTCCCATTCAAACAGTACTTAATCGTAGTTTGAAAAAAAGCTCAACCGCATCTCCGGCATTGGAATCACAGACAAACCCACTCTTCTCCAGCACGCGTTGTGACGGAATATTATAGCGCTCAACGCCCGCCATAATCGAAACAATAGCCTTGCCACGGCACCATCCAACGAACCCCTGAACAAGTTCAGTCGCTATGCCCCTGCCCCACACCGTTTCCGAGACCAAGTAGCCAAGACGGATGGTATGGCCCAGCTCCTCATCATTATTCTCAAAAAGAATCATCATACCTATTGGTAATCGTGTAGATTGTTCTACTACGAGTAATGTAGCTCCCTCCTGGTCGCGCTCTTGGATCCACTCAGCTGCACGTTCGACCGTATAGGTGCCCTGCCATCCTTCGGGCAGTGATTGTGTGACACTCGGTGTGAGTATCGTACTGACAACCTGTGCCAGCGCTTTTGGCACCCAATCATTTGCTGATAGGGAATGCCACTCCGCGACAAGTAATCGCTTTGTAACGAATCTGCAGGTTTTTGTTATCAATGTCGGGCAGCTCCATGAACAACCAATATAGATATGCCTTCCATTGTCCGATCGACTTCCAAACTAAAAACTATCTTGCTCGACCTCTTGAGTAGCCAGACTGACATGCCTGCCCAACTGGTCATAAAAATTGGACCAGGCCGAGTAGGGAATAAGCGCTCGTAAAACGATTGGTTTCATTTCGTAATCGGTCAAACCCTCTTCGTAGAGCCTTGCCACTTCATTGTATAGGGTCTCTAGATAGAGGCGAAACTCTTTCACGATACTGACACCACCGGCTGGACCATGCCCAGGGACAAAATGCTTCACTTCAAGACCCATTGCAACATCGCAAGCTGCAATATTCCCCTTGAATGTAGCATCATCCAATCGAGGGATACGCTTGTGCAGCACGTTGTCACCGAGAAACAACACTGAGTCCTGTACAACTTCTATCATTACATCCGTATCGCTGTGAGCTTTATCAGGAGCATGTATCCGAAAGGTCATTCCACCGGCTTCCAATTTCGTAGTTTCCAATAGAGATACCGTTGGTATGACGGCACGTGTACCCTTAGTAAACCCCTCGGTGAGTTGCTCCATCTGGCTGACCCACTGCTCTGCCGCACCGGCATGCGCCTCCATTATCATGTTGGGATGCGCCATCAGCACTACCTTTGGAAACACCTCTACGACAGCTTGATTCCCCAGCCAGTGATCCCCATGAATATGCGTATTGATCACGTGTGTTAAGGGCTTGTCCGTTATGGTATTGATCTGTTTAAGCACCCTTCTTCCAACTTGAACACTAGAGCCTGGATCAATCAAAACCACACCAGTATCTGTAACCACAAAACCCGGATTGTTCATGAAACTTTGGTTTTCGAGAGATGGATTACCAAGGGGCCCATGAATAACATAGGTATGTGCTGCAATCTTTTCAACGGGGTAATTACGTACACTATTTTCTGCAAAACTTGCATGAGCGGCAAATGATAAAATAAGTAGACAATATCACTGCTGTCCCATAAATACTTAACGAGAAAGGCCTGAAAA
>JAHXHU010000046.1 GCA_025656375.1 Candidatus Thiodiazotropha sp. (ex Ustalcina ferruginea)
TGGACTAAAAGGGTTGATCAGATACTGGAAAAAGTGGGGCGAGCCAAGGTTGTATTGCAAAATGGATAATATGTTTAGGACACTACACTAGCTGTATTCTCTGACCTTAGCCAAAGGAACTCGGTCCAAAATCAAATTCACCTACTTGCTTATTACGACACGCTAACAGGGTTACCAAATCGGGAACTCTTTAATGACAGGCTAAAGCTTTCCCTATCACTATCCTATAGGGACAAAAGTAAGGTAGCACTTTTTTTTCTTGATCTAGATGGATTTAAGGTAATCAACGATACCCTGGGACATGCTACCGGCGATCTTCTGTTAAGCGCTGTCGCTTACAGGCTGAGTAATCGTTTACGAGAATCGGACACTGTAGCAAGACTCGGTGGAGATGAGTTCACGGTCATACTATCTGATATCCACAATCAATCCCAAGAAAAAGAGGTAGCGAAAAAGATCCTGAATTGCTTTCAGTCAACTTACATTATTGGGAAACGGGAGCTGTATATAAATACAATCATTGGGATAAGCCTCTACCCTGACCACGGCAACGATAATGAAACGCTGATCAGTCATGCAGACACAGCGATGTATCAAGCCAAGCAGCGGGGAAAGAACTGCTATGTCATCTATACCCCTGATATGGGTATCCAGTATAAACGTCGAATGACCATAGAGAACGACCTTCGCGTTGCAATTGCTGAAAATAGATTTAGTTTAGTCTATCAACCCCAGGTGGAACTAAAATCAGGGGATATCTCAACCCTTGAGGCACTAGTGCGTTGGACACAACCTAATATCGGTAATGTCAAACCAGATGATTTTTTATCTATCGCAGAAGAAAGTGGCTTGATTATCGAGTTAGAGAGATGGATTCTCAGCACGGCATGCACCCAAATCGTTTCATGGAGAGAAAAATTTGGCCTCGATTTAGGTATCAGTATTAACATCTCAAATCTTCATCTCAGCACGGGGAGACTTGCCGAGTATGTTCAGGATCTACTTTATAACACCCGGCTACCTCCCGCTGCATTGGAAATTGAGATAACTGAAAGTGCATTGATGGATCAACGAAGAGAGACTGCTGAGACATTAGTAAAGTTTAAGCAATTTGGCATTCAAATCGTTATCGATAATTTTGGAATCGGTTACTCTTCACTCAACCACATCAAGCGCTTTTCAATCGACAGGTTGAAAATAGATAAATCCATTATCAGTGAACTATGCAATGAAGATGATGGGAAACAGCTAGTCAAAACGATCATTAATATGGCGCACAATCTATCGCTGACTGTCTCTGCACAAGGAATAGAAAATTCTGAGCAACTGCATAATTTACAAATGTACGGCTGTGATGCAGCACAAGGATTCCATCTTTTCAAACCCGCCCCTGCCGGGAAAACAGCCTCTCTACTCTTGAGCCATACGCCATGGATAGAATCCAAGGATAATCATCAAACGGTCAACATCGATTCATCTTTAACATTGGAGTGAGCCACTCTGTGAATGACAATCACTGCAACCCTATTAGGAATTTTTTAAAATGTTTAAACATCAGTTACAACAGGATAGTGACAGCTCAGGAGAAGATGAAGATTTTACATTTAAAATATCCAGCTCAGGTCATAAAGCCTTCAGAATAAAGTATACTTCAAGTGCATGATGCCACTTCAAGGAGGGAGATAGTGGTTTATACCAACCTTTCTTCAATTTTCAGGAACATTGGCCACACTACAAGGAAATACTTTAATACAAATAACATCACTGCTGTCCCATAAATATTCATGAGAATAGCAGCCTGGATTGAAGTGGTGAAATATCGGGATCTGGTGGATCCCCGAATAACAG
>JAHXHU010000197.1 GCA_025656375.1 Candidatus Thiodiazotropha sp. (ex Ustalcina ferruginea)
CTGTTATTCGGGGATCCACCAGATCCCGATATTTCACCACTTCAATCCAGGCTGCTATTCTCATGAATATTTATGGGACAGCAGTGATCTGTATTTGTCATTTTCAATGCAGTAACAGTACATGCAGAGACCCCGTGGAGACTAGCACAAAACAGCCGATATGCGTTTGATATTTCAAGTAAAATCAGCCAAAATATCGACACTCACCATTCCGCAATAAGTCATATATTCGGCTTGGACTTTCATAAAGTATTTACCGCTGATTCAGGTGATATTGGCACACTGGTCTTTCAACCGTACATCGTTTCCCTGAATAATGTACCGACCCCCCCCCTTTTTCTTTGATGATGGTGATGATACGGAGTTAACCTGGCGTATCGCCAACTTCAATTACACCGCCCTACCAGATGGAAAATTCAATATCCGCTTTGGACATTTTGAAATACCTTTTGGGCTTGAGCAGAATCTCGATACGAATGGCACACTTCGACAATATACCTTCTCAGATCGTGGTGTTAAGGCCGACTGGGGTATCTCATTTAATGGCATATTGACCAACCTTGACTATGAAATTGCACTGACACGTGGGTCTGGTAATGAAATTAAGAGTCAGGGAAACCCATATATTTTTTCTGGGCGTCTCGGTACACCCTCTCATGAGAATTTTGTAGTAGGCCTATCCTGGTTTTACGGTGATGTACTGGGTGGTAGTGGAATAACTGAGCGAAAAAGATTGGGCCTTGATTTTGCTTATTACTACCATAACTGGGAACTACTGATGGAAGTCTCAGGCGGGCAAACCGAACAGGTGGATACGGTTAATTTACTAATGGAAGTATCATGGCGATCTGCCTTGGAGGGCCTACACCTGTATGCTCAATGGAAGAACTCACAATTGAAACCTGATAATGATTGGGAGGCTGGCGACGATTTTTTCGCTGGACTCCGGTGGTTCCCTTCTTCGAACTTCGAAGTCAGTACTCAATTTATAAAACAAATTGATCTGGTCAAGCAACAAGAAAAACCAACATTGTTAACACTTCAAATACGACTGCGCATTTAAAATATTGAGAGTTGGAATATGAAGATAATCGCTAACCTGTTATCGATACTTATTCTTGTAAGTGCAACCATGGCTCATGGTGCCTATTGCTCGCTGCGAGATCCTGTCACAGCTATCAAGACACTTTATCATAATACAAATCAATATCGCTCAATCGTTGCACCCATTACAAATAAGAACAGAGGCAGCGTAAAAAAGCTCCTTCCCTTCACTCTACACAGGAGCGAGATAGGAAAACATACGCTTTATATGGTACTTGATAACAACAAACCCACCGGGTTTGTACAAGCAAGATCAGAATTGGCGGAATGGGGACTTATTGAGATTGCATGGGGTATCAATTTTGATATGACAATAAATGGTCTATTTTTCCAACGCTGTAGAAGCCCCAAATGCAATCAGGTTCTCTCCAACAAACTTAATAATCTTCTTAAAGATAGGTCATTTAAAGAGATTCGCAGCATGTTGAGTGAAGATGGCACTAAGACAGCTTCATCAATAGCTTCTAAGTTCAGTGAATCTAACGATATAGCCTTGTTAGCCATTAGGTCTGCTTTGAAAACGATTGCTATTACTGAAATAGCCTGGAAAAAAGAGATAACTGAAATAACCGGAATCGAGCGAATCTACCAATATCCTGAGTGACAGGGTAGATCATGGTACTAATGACATAGATAGTTAAGTGAGTCTTCGATCTCGTGATGTCTTTTATGCGTCCCAGGCATAAAAGACACTCGATCTTTGACAACCTATTTGTGCCCCGGCCGTC
>JAHXHU010000260.1 GCA_025656375.1 Candidatus Thiodiazotropha sp. (ex Ustalcina ferruginea)
ATCTAATAGCTTGAAATCGCTAAGGATGGTGACCTTCCTACAGAGGACTTTCACCTCATTAGTTCATACCCATGCTGGGCGTACACAATGAGTGCATCGGTCATCGACTCCAGTACACTGCCGATAAACTGTTGCGCCTCTTCCAGAGCGGCATTCTTCTGTTCCAGCTCGACCTGGTAGTGAACCAGATCGGCATAGACCTTATCCATCTTCTGAATGACATCGATCCAAGCGCTCTCCGTGCTCTCTGTGAGTTGCAACGGATCGCCCACCCCGGCCTCATCGATGAGGCTGATATTCGGACGTTCTCTGTTGTCTGCTTTCATAGCTCCTTTACTATCTCCTTATATAAAAAATACAGTGTACTATGTGGATCGTTTATTAATGGGTTCTTCTACTCATAAGGTTTCAAGTAAGCGTTCCACAGCGTAGAGAAATTTGCGGTCCTTTGCGGTAATTTGCGTTCATTAGCGGCTTCTACTTTCTCTTTTGGGAATCCACCTGATAGAAAGAGGGTAAGAACAGGTAAGTTTGTCAACCCACTGCATCCCGCTCATCCTGATCATGTAGTTGCTCAACCTTTTCCAAACCGTAACGCTCCAACTTGCTGCGTAGCCCGACCCGGGAGAGACCCAACTCTTTTGCCGCCTGACTCTTATTCCAGCGGTGACGAATAAGGGTCTCTTTCAGAATACGAGCTTCCAGGGATTCAACACGTTCTTTCAACGATCCCTCAAGTACATCCATTGTTTGCAGATCTGCCTCATCCCCTTCCGGTGCTGCACGTAACACCCTGGGCGAAAGCAGTTCAGCACCCATCTCATCCATGTCACTCATCACCAGCATATGTCGGATCTCATTTTGCAATTCTCGTACATTGCCTGGCCAATGGTAAGCCTGCATACAGGCGATCGCCTCTGCGCTAAAACCATCAACCCGCTTACCCAAGTGCTGAATAGCAGCATCAAGTATGCTGTTGGCGATCAGCGGGATATCTGTTTTGCGTTCACGCAGGGCCGGTAGGTGAATGGTTACTGTTGCCAGTCGATAATAGAGATCCTCACGAAAGCGGCCCTCTCTGACCTCCTGTTCCAAATCACGGTTGGTGGCAGCAATCACCCTGACATCCACCTGACGGGTTTGACTACTACCCAACGGTCTGATTTCACCCTCCTGCAACACTCTGAGCAGCTTCACCTGGAAGGCAGGAGAGACCTCGCCTATCTCGTCCAGAAATACGGTACCACCACTAGCCTGCTCGAACAGGCCTGCCCTGTCCTCCACCGCACCGGTAAAGGCACCACGTTTATAACCGAACAGTTCGCTCTCCAACAGCTCGTCAGGTAATGCACCACAGTTCTCAACTACAAAAGGTTGATCCCAGCGGGCACTGTTATAGTGCAAAGCACGTGCTGCCAACTCTTTGCCGGTACCCGACTCACCAGTCAATAGTACGGAGACATCATAGGGCGAGACGCGTCGAATCTTTTCGCAAACTTGATTCATACAACTTTGTGGACTGCGTACGATCTGATCTTCGCATTGATATTCATCACGTAAATGTTTGCGTTTCTTGTCCATTGCTGCCTGCAAACGGGTGGGAGACATTTTCAGCTCAATGGAAAGGATTTCATTTTTACGCTGAAGATCGAACAACTCAGCCGCATTTTTCAGCAACAGAATCAAGCTGTCCGGATGCCAAGGTTTAGTGATGAATTGATAGATCCCCGCATCATTCGCTGAGCGCCATGGAAGGCTGAAAGCCGAGGCGGTTAGTCCCCGGCAGCCGTGAGGCGAGACTGTAGACCCGCCGTGCCTTGCGCCAG
>JAHXHU010000003.1 GCA_025656375.1 Candidatus Thiodiazotropha sp. (ex Ustalcina ferruginea)
AACTGCTGAATTCATTTTTTCCTTCCTTTGCCATAAACCGGAACACTGGGAATTATAAATGAATATTTTATTCAGGACACTACACTAGTGACCTCAGTCATTTTCACCAAGTTCCGGATCCCACCCTTTTGCTTTTGCTTCAATGATTGCCTGCCCGTAGATGCGACTGTGTTTCTCTGCCAGTTCCGGGGGTAAATTCGACACTAGATGGCCATACTTATCCCACTCTTTGGTGACATTGTCATACAGTGCGTCTATTCCCTGTACCAACCAACCCTCACAGGTCTCAGTCTCAGGAATCAAGCCAAAGACCCATGCATCCCGAATGATGTTGCCAGTTGGATTCATCGCGCCAGTGGAATCGTTGTGTATACCGTCGTATCGTCTGTCTGCCATTGATAGAATATTGTCCTGAATGATGAACTGTTGGGCATTATCGCTGAATCCAAAGGGTATTTGATACCTCCCGCATTTTATACCTGTTTGTAGCCGACACGGTAAAGCAAGACGGTACCTTTGATCTTTTAGGTATTCCCATCTCTACCCATCGATTTTTTCTGTCTCTCTCAGGAAACCATCATCCAGGGTGACTCATCCATCTAGCAGAAACTTTATGTGTAGTACCCACTTTATGTATAAGCTTTTTGTTATGGTTTATATAAGAATATTTGCTATTTACTTATAAACACTGAGTATGTAAGGTTTGTCTCCTATTCCCCACAAATATTCGGGGCATCTGGTCGGAGGGTAGCGCTTCCACCAAACACAGATTCACTAACTGGAGTAGACAACATGGCATTAGACCAATCATCTCGTTACTCGGACCTGAGCCTGAAAGAAGAAGACCTGATGGAAGGCGGTAAGCACATCCTCGTCGCTTACAAGATGAAGCCAATTGCAGGTGTTGGCTACCTGGAGGCTGCTGCTCACTTTGCTGCTGAGTCCTCCACCGGTACCAATGTGGAAGTCTCAACCACCGACAATTTCACCAAGGGTGTTGACGCGCTGGTCTACTCTATCGACGAAGCTACCGAGGATATGCGCATCGCCTATCCTATTGAGCTGTTTGATCGCAACGTCACCGACGGCCGTATGATGATGGTCTCCTTCCTGACCCTGTGTATCGGTAACAATCAGGGTATGGGTGACATCGAATACGGCAAGATGATCGACTTTTTCGTACCACCCCGCGCTATCCAACTGTTCGATGGCCCGGCCCGTGACATCTCTGATATGTGGCGTATCCTGGGTCGTCCGATCGAGAACGGCGGTTACATCGCCGGTACCATCATCAAACCTAAACTGGGTCTGCGACCAGAACCTTTTGCTGCTGCAGCCTACCAGTTCTGGCTCGGTGGTGACTTCATCAAAAACGATGAGCCTCAGGGTAACCAGGTCTTCTGTCCTGCCAAGAAAGTCTACCCGCTCGTTTACGATGCCATGAAGCGCGCTCAGGATGAGACCGGTGAGGCTAAACTGTTCTCTGCCAACATCACCGCTGACGACCATTTTGAAATGTGCGCCCGTGCTGATTTCATCCTTGAGACCTTCGGCGAAGATGCCGACAAGGTTGCCTTCCTGGTGGATGGATACGTTGGCGGTCCTGGCATGGTGACCACAGCGCGTCGCCAATACCCGGGTCAGTACCTGCACTACCATCGTGCCGGTCATGGCGCAGTCACATCACCCAGCTCCAACCGTGGTTATACCGCGTTCGTTCTGGCCAAGATGTCCCGCCTGCAAGGTGCTTCCGGTATCCACGTGGGCACCATGGGCTACGGCAAAATGGAAGGTGACGCCTCCGACAAGATCATCGCG
>JAHXHU010000420.1 GCA_025656375.1 Candidatus Thiodiazotropha sp. (ex Ustalcina ferruginea)
GCGCAAGGCACGGCGGGTCTACAGTCTCGCCTCACGGCTGCCGGGGACTAACCGCCTCGGCTTTCAGCCTTCCATGGCGCTCAGCGAAGGAGATCAGTCAGGAGCTATCTCGACTCACCACCAAATTCGAGGAAAATTTGTTGGATGCCACCCATGCCTGGAGCAAACTCATTAGCGACCAGGCCGCGCTACAGGGCCTGCCCGAATCGGCACTCGCACTTACCAAACAGACGGCTGCGCAGCGGGATCAGACGGGTTGGTTACTGACCCTGGACTTTCCCTCTTACCTACCGGTAATGACCTATGCGGACGACCGTCAGTTGCGACAGGAAGTCTACCAGGCCTTTGCCACCCGGGCTTCCGATCAAGGTCCCGATGCCGGTCAGTGGGATAATGGTGAGGGGATGGAGCAGCTACTCAAACTGCGTCACGAGCAAGCCCAGCTACTGGGGTTTACCAACTATGCCGAGCGATCATTGGCACGCAAGATGGCAACTACAACCGATCAGGTGATGACCTTTCACCTTGCAGAACGCTCTCACACACAAGCCGAGCAGGAGCTTAAAGAACTTCAGATATTCGCTGAAACTGGATTTGGCATCAAGGATCTACAGGCCTGGGATATCGGCTACTATTCGGAAAAACTCCGCCAGCAGCGCCACAATATCAGCCAGGAGGAGTTGAAGCCCTACTTTCCTGAAACCCGGGTAGTACCAGGCATGTTTGCTGTGGTTGAACGGCTCTATGGCATCCATATCAAAGAAGTGAGTGGTGTTGATAGCTGGCACCCTGATGTGCGTTTTTTCGAAATCCATGATAAGGAACAGCATCTGCGTGGCCAGTTCTACCTCGATCTCTACGCCCGGCCTAAAAAGCGGGGTGGTGCCTGGATGGATGAGTGTGCATCCCGTTTCTTTACTGATATCATTGACCAGCTCCCGGTCGCCTATCTCACCTGTAACTTCTCACCCCCTGTCGATGGAAAGCCTGCCCTTTTCACCCATGATGAGGTGCAAACCCTGTTTCACGAATTCGGTCATGGCCTGCACCACTTGCTGACAAAGGTCGACTACCCTGCGGTCTCGGGTATCAATGGTGTTGCCTGGGATGCTGTTGAACTACCCAGCCAATTCATGGAGAACTGGTGTTGGGAAAAAGAGGCATTGGCACTGATTTCAGGACATGTCGATAGCGGCGAACCTATTCCGGATGAGCTTTATCAACGCATGTACGCTGCCAGGAACTTTCAATCCGCCATGCAGATGGTTCGTCAACTCGAATTCTCACTGTTCGATTTCCGCATCCACCGGGAGTATGACCCGGAAAAAGGGGGGCGTATCTACGACATTCTCAAGCAGGTGCGTCAGCAAGTATCGGTGATCAGACCACCGACCTGGAATCGCTTTGCTCACGGCTTCTCCCATATCTTCGCTGGTGGCTATGCAGCAGGCTACTACAGCTACAAGTGGGCTGAAGTACTCTCCGCCGATGCCTTCTCTCTGTTTGAAGAGCGCGGGATATTCAACCCGGATACGGGTCAGGCATTTCTGCAGGAAGTTTTGGAACAAGGGGGCTCCAGGGATGCGATGGAGTTGTTTATTGCCTTCAGAGGCAGAGAACCGGAGATAGAACCCCTATTACGGCACTGCGGGATAATGGGGGTCTGATAGCAATGGCACTTACTTAAGAAGGAAAGCCGCAAATGGACGCTAATCACCGCAAATTTCCGCAATTGGCCTATACAAGGAAAACTCTTATTTGGCGTTAATTCGCGGTGATTTGC
>JAHXHU010000353.1 GCA_025656375.1 Candidatus Thiodiazotropha sp. (ex Ustalcina ferruginea)
TTGTTGATCAATGACTTGTCGCGATTTCATTGTATCAAAACAAGGGGGTTTTCAGGCCTTTCTCGTTAAGTATTTATGGGACAGCAGTGTTAAAATAACTACTTTTGGATGGTTTGGATGGGTGTCTGGATAATATGATATGGGATAATATGCTGTTGAGGAGACAACTATCCTGACACAAGTGGCTATTCAACTATTTCTACTTTATCTTCCTCGTTAGGTACCACACAAATAAACTCTAAACCATCTTTTCCTGCCATGTATGAATGCGGAACTTTACTTGGAATGAAGACAGAATCACCAGCAGTAATCTCGAAAACCTTGCCAGCTATCTCTATGACGCCTGAACCTCTTAGAACATATTGTTCATGTTCTACAAGATTCTTGTGTTTTGGCAGGCCTCCGTAAGGTTCCATAACGAATTTTCTAAAAGCAAAATTTGGTGCCTCCTCGGAACTGATTAGAACCTGCATTGAAGTTCCTTGACCTGCAGTAACTTCTACAGATTCACTGGAACCGCTTTTTCTAACATATTCAGTCATAGTTCGATCCTATAAAATAGCTGTCTACGCCGCATGCACCGGCTAATTTATATCATAGCGTAGTTTGCATCCCAACCAGGTTAATCAAGAACTCATTCCAAAAGTCGGGTTCATGTTGCCTGTTCTGATGCAATATTCAGATGGATGTCTGGCACAGAGACGCAAGATGAGTGCGGACCAAAACTGTTGGATGAGGGTGACGGAAGAAATAATAACTTGTCTGTTAAGAGGTAACTGAAGCAAATAATTAAATAGTAGCGGGAATAGGCACTACTTGTAGTAGTCGCCTCTCTCAGAAATTGCGCTTATTATCCGAAATCAGGTTTTCATAGTTGCAATTTAATTCTCAATATGTCTAACGAGTCTGTCGAAAAATTAATTTTAGAACAGCAGATATCTCGCTGCGTGATTTTCGATAGCACTCATTCATTGTTTTACTGATTTAGTCGTATTTCATACGATGAACGGATTAAGTCGCTCATCTTGCTGTTTCTATGCCTATTCCCATCTATATCGATGGATCTTTAGGATATTGTTTAACATCACCATCAATTTCAATTGACCGTCAACCTTCTGCTTACCTCTGTAACAGAAAACTAATCAACAAATGAGACACCCATCCAAATATTGATTTAAGGGTTTGGTTGGTACCGTACATAGCCTCAAGGCAGCCTGTCAGAAATTAGGCTATCGCAGAACGTCCAATCTGACCGTATGTCAGCGGTTGCTGATGTAGCAATCAATCAATTCACTCGTTTAATTCGGCTGATCAGCATGGGTTGAGGTGTGACTATGCATGCGATTTTCCATTTTGCGATGAAACTGCAGCATCATCAATTTTTTTCATATATCCCTTTTAGTCAACACTGATACTGGCTAGCTTTGTCCCTTATAAGCCCTCAGTCAGTCAGCCCCATCAATAACGTTATTGGATTGGGTGTCTTTTTACTCGTTACTCGTTTTTTTACTCGTTTCTTTTTTTTACTCGGTTGTTACTCGGAGATTCTTTTTTACTGGAAATGCAGGTTTCAGAGTGGGAAAAAGCATGAGCGGAGTCTTATAACCCCGCACATGCTTGGATCTGTATTACCAGTTAAGTGATGCATTAACATCAATCAAGCTACTCCCGTATCCATCACTGTATCCACGACGTACGGCCTGACGTGTATTGACAACACCATCGGAATGAAGAAATGAACCACCGTATTGATCACCAA
>JAHXHU010000433.1 GCA_025656375.1 Candidatus Thiodiazotropha sp. (ex Ustalcina ferruginea)
AAATCACGTGCCACCACGACCCGGCCACTCAAATCTCCCTGCTGTTCCGGTTGACCGCCTGCGAGGACAAACTGTACATGACCGACGACATGATCAACATCGTCTTTGCGGGTACGCAGATAGGGGTCATCCATCTCATCAAACACCCTGACCAGCTCATCCCGACGCACCTGCAATGCCCACTCAGCACTATACAGATTCTCCTTGATAAGACTAATCGTCGCCTGGCTGATGGCATTGTCTTCCAACATCAGCAGATGGGTATCGATAAACTCACTGATATCCAATGCTGTGTTGGCAGGAATCTGTTCACGCACCGAACGGAGATGGTTGGTAGTGGCATGCAGTGCATTTTCGAAGCGTGCTATTTCACTCGCAACCAAATCCTTAGTGATTTCACGATGAGTAACCTCAGGTACACCCTGTTGCAGCAGATAGACCTCGCCAATGGCGACCTCACGTGAGGTATTGATACCTATCCCCTGGCAGGAGAGTGTCATTGCTCTTCTCCAAATCGTTCACTGATGAGTGAGGTCAGTGCCTGCATGGCCTCCTGCTCATCACTACCATTGATTTCGAGTTTAAGGATAGAACCTTGATTCGCTGCCAGCATCATCACACCCATGATACTTTTACCCTTCACACGTTGACCGTTTCGATGTAAATGGACATCACTGGAGAAGCTGTTGGCACAGCTCACCAGCTTTGCCGCAGCTCGGGCATGCAGACCCAGTTTATTGATTATTTCTACCTCTTCGTCCAACATTTTCAATAGCTACTTGTTTGGAGTTTCATAACAGAGAATACCCTCTTTACCACCACTGACCGCCTTTTCAGTCAGGGATACCAAATCAAGGGTCTGGTAGTTAAGGGTACGAATCAGCATAGGCAGATTAACCCCTGAAATCACATTGACCCGACGTTTTTCAGCCAAACCGGAGGCAATATTACTCGGTGTGGAGCCATACATATCTGTAAGCACCAACACACCACTACCTTGATCGAGCCGAGTCACAATGGCTCTGGCCTCTTCTAACAGATTGTCCGGATTACAAGGCAAGGTTTCAACAGACGGTGGCGGACCTTCAAGCATTTTACGCGCCGTCTCGAGCAGTGCTTCCCCAATTCTGCTATGGGTAATGAGTAGCAGGCCGATGGTCATGACAATTCCCGATGGCGACTCATGACATGTAAACCTGCCTTGGCAAAATGTTTTGCGAGCCTATCCACCAAAAATACAGAGCGATGCTGACCTCCGGTGCAACCCACGGCGATAGTCAGATAGCTACGACCATCTGTCTCAAATGCCGGTATCCAACTGGCTAAAAAGTTAATTAGGTCCGACTGCATTCTGGTCACTTCATCAAGCGATGAGAGAAAATCTATTATCGGTTTTTCCAACCCGTTATAGGGACGGAGATCTACCTGCCAGTAGGGATTCGGCAAACAACGAGCATCGAAGACAAAGTCCACATCACGAGGCAGGCCATGCTTAAACCCGAATGATTCAAACAAAATCGAAACCTGGCCGCTTTCACCACCGATACGGTGTCGCACCAGATCGCGCAACTCATGGAGGTTGGTATGGGTGGTGTCGAGTTGGAGATCAGCCGCTTTGTTTAACGGCTCAAGCAACTCTCGTTCATGCAGAATGGCTTCAGCAAGGGAGCATTGGTCATTTGTCAGTGGATGTTTCCGCCGGGTCTCGCTAAAACGCTTGATCAGCGTATCGGCTTGGGCGTCCAGGAACAGCATG
>JAHXHU010000044.1 GCA_025656375.1 Candidatus Thiodiazotropha sp. (ex Ustalcina ferruginea)
CTGCTGAATTCATTTTTTCCTTCCTTTGCCATAAACCGGAACACTGGGAATTATAAATGAATATTTTATTCAGGACACTACACTAGATAGATCATGGAAGGGATGACGATAAGCGCGGTTATCGCCGAGACCGTCATCCATAAGGCAATCAACATGCCCATTTCCGCCTGAAAACGAAGTGACGACAAAAAGAACCAGAGGATGACAGAGACAACCATGGTTAACGCGGTAACAATCACACCACGTCCTGCACGACTTAACGCGAAACGTATACTCTCAGCGAGATCGCCACAGGAATTGAAACGCTCTTTGACCCGATCGGCGATGTAAAATGCATAATCCACACCTAACCCGATACCAAGAGCCGCCACCGGCAGCGTATTGATATTCAGCCCAATACCGTGCCATGCCATGAATGCAAAAGTAATGGTATTGGACAGCAACACCAGAGGCAGAAAAAACAGACCTGCCTGTGGTGATTTGTAAGCGATTGCGCAGAAAATAAACAGGATCAGCAATGCCAATGCAATGCTTTGCAATTGACCAGAAAATATCACCTCATTGACTGCTGCCAAAACACCTATCAATCCACCAGCCAACTCAAAGTCGGCTTTTTCCATAGAGTTGTGTTGTGCGTAATCTTTAATGGCCTGGATCGCAGTACGAATGGTATCACCCTTATGATCCCTGAAGTTCATCTGGATCGCGCCATTGCGAAACTTGTAATCAGTGAAGCGGTCAACGTCGCCCGGGTCAGATCCTGCCATGGCAAGAAATAGCAATTCAGCATTGAAGTTCTGATCATAAGCAACGGAAAAGAAGCGTGGGTTACCCTCACGCATCAGCATGTTTACAGGGCGGATTACATCAGCCAGAGACATGGTTCCGCCCACTTCAGGTTGGGCTTCGATGTACTGCTGAAAACCGGAGATATTATCCAGTACACCCGGGTTTTTCAGGACATCGTTTTCTGTTCCAGCGACAACCAGAAACATACGATCGCTTCCTGGAAAACGTTCATTGATCGAGGCATCGTTTTGGTTATAAGCGGAGTCCGGCCAAAGAATGGGAGATCCTGGATTGGCATCACCAATGGTAATGTCCTTGGCGAGAAAACCAGAACTGACCAGAATTAATAGTGCAATAAACACGACCATGGTCGCATGACGCTTTTCAGTAGCGACCCGGGAGCAGGCTTCCAGAATGCCATTAAAGACAGGGTCCATACGAAATGGAAGGATACGGTGCTCGTGATGAACTCGGGTCCAGGATAGTAATACCGGCACCAGAATAATGGTGCAGATCACCATGGCACCAAGCCAAAGCGCACCTATCAGCGCTGCTTTTTGTAGCAAGGGTATCGGTGTCAAGGCAACCACCGCCATCGCACCTGCATCGGTTGCCAGCCCCAACAAACCTGGCCGAAACAGTTTGCGCAATGCGATGCGCGCCGCGTCCCGTGCGCTCAACTCATGGTTAACCGCCCGCTCTGTATCGAATGCCAGAATCAATTGCACAGCGTGGGATACTGCACGTGCCGATATCAGAAAGGTGATCACCACTGCCAGAGGATCGAGATTAACCCCCAGAAGATGAACTATACCCAAAGCCCAAGCACACGAACAAGTGAGTCTTCGATCTCGTGATGTCATTTATGCGTCCCAGGCATAAAAGACACTCGATCTTTGACAGCCTATTCATGCCCCTGCCGTCC
>JAHXHU010000027.1 GCA_025656375.1 Candidatus Thiodiazotropha sp. (ex Ustalcina ferruginea)
TCCCAAATGACTCGACGGCGTGTCGGGATGCCCTCTGCAGGTCTCCTAAGCCGCTTCGCGACAACGGATACCTGCCCGGGCCCTACGCCTGCCGGGGTCTACCAACCTTCGCTTCGCTCTCCAGGGTTGGTAGCGTGAGTTACTGGATCCCAACCTTCGCCGGGATGACGTGGATCTTGAAAGATGTGTGTTTTCGGACCGACGCTGGCCAGTCTGTCTGCTCTAAGGATTCAGCCTGAACTGAGAGAAAGGTTACCACCTTGTGTGATACTGCCGTTATGATAGGCAGTCCCTGTCACTGCAGAACTAGTCAAAGAGCGCCATGGGTTATATCATCTCAATTGCCAACCAGAAGGGTGGTGTCGGCAAAACCACAACCACCGTAAACCTGGCGGCATCCCTCGCTGCCATGAAGAAGCGGGTGTTGCTGGTGGATATGGATCCACAGGGCAATGCCAGCATGGGAAGCGGCATCGATAAGCACAACCTGGAACTCTCCAGTTGTGAGGTGATGCTAGGCGACACCACACTTCGCGATGCCATACAACGTGCACCAGAGGCCGATTTCGACGTACTACCCGCCAATGCAGACCTCACAGCGGCAGAAGTCGGTCTGATGAACAGTACGATGCGGGAGAAGCGTCTCGACCTGGCACTGGCACCAACTAAAGCAGACTATGACTACATCCTGGTCGACTGCCCACCTTCACTGAATATGTTGACCCTCAACGCCCTGGTTGCAGCGGATGGCATACTGATTCCCATCCAGACCGAATACTATGCCCTGGAAGGTTTGTCGGCACTGATGAATACGGTTGAGCAGATCCGTTCCCATCTCAACCAGGATCTGCAAATTGAAGGTTTTCTCCGTACCATGCACGATCCACGCAACAATCTTGCGATCGATGTATCAGGGCAGCTTCTCTCCCATTTCAAAGATACGGTGTTTAACACGATCATTCCCCGCAATGTCCGGGTCGCCGAGGCACCAAGCCATGGTATACCGGTGTTGCTGTATGACAAAAACTCACGTGGAGCAACTGCCTACCTGGCCCTAGCCAGTGAGTTGCTGCGCAGACATCGCCTACGCGATGTTGAAACCCAACCGGCCTAACGGAACAGAAATATGGTGGCAAAGAAAAGAGGACTGGGTCGTGGACTCGACGCCCTACTGGGTGGCATGCAGGCCGAGACCGAACAGAAAGCTACAATCTCATCCACACCGAGCCGCGAAAACCTCAATCGACTGCCGGTCGATCTGATTCAACGTGGACGTTATCAGCCGAGACGGGAGTTCGATGCCGACAGCCTGGGGGAGCTGGCCGACTCCATCGCTGCCCAAGGTGTCATCCAGCCGGTGGTGGTGCGACCGGTGGAGAATGATCGCTATGAACTGATTGCCGGTGAACGTCGCTGGCGTGCCGCGCAACAGGCCGGGCTGGACGAAATCCCGGTGGTGATCAAAGATGTCACCGAAGAAGCCGCCATGGCAATGGGGCTGATCGAAAATATCCAACGTGAAGACCTCAATCCACTGGAAGAGGCGAATGCCCTAAACCGATTGCTGCTGGAATTTGGCCTGACCCACCAAGAGGTGGCCAAGGCAGTCGATAAATCACGTACCACTGTAACCAATCTGCTGCGTCTCCTGGAACTCAACGAAGCGGTTAAAAACCTGGTTGAGAGAGGTCGTATTGAGAT
>JAHXHU010000330.1 GCA_025656375.1 Candidatus Thiodiazotropha sp. (ex Ustalcina ferruginea)
GGACTAAAAGCGTTGATCAGATACTGGAAAAAGTGGGGCGAGCCACGGTTGTATTGCAAAATGGATAATATGTTTAGGACACTACACTAGTATTAACTCGTTTCTATTGGAAATAAACAATACTGATTAGGATAAATTCAATTTCAGTGTATTCAATAGCTCCAGCTGATTTCGCACAATCTGATACTCACAGCCTGCACGGTGATGGCACAAGAAGAGAGTCGATCAAGAGAGTGGACGAATTATTGAGGGATGGATTGTTCGGCCCCTCAAATGGTTTACGCGTATTATACCGATGATCTGATTGGTCTAGGGAAACGCAAGCCACCAGCTATTGATATAGCCTTTACCGTAGAATCCCCGGGGCTCTGAATGTTGCCTAACCTACGTTCGGGTTGGTATATCGCCAGAAAGGCGCTACTTGCTCTCTTTGGTGGCGGCAGCACCGTATTCAAACGAGTCGGAATAGAGCTCCTCACCCGAGAGTCCATGATCCAAAAAGGCATCTTTACCAGCCTTGATCATGGGGGGTGGGCCACTCATGTAGACTTCATGGCTGCTCAGGTCAGGGTGATCGGCAACAACAGCCTCATGCACCCAGCCGGTCTTGCCTTGCCAATCTTCATCCGGCTCTGAAAGTACCGGTGTGTAGCTGAAATTGTTATGTTCAGTGGCCCACTGTTCCGGCAGTTCGGGGAGATAGATATCGGCACGTGAACGCACGCCCCAGTAGAGGTGCATCGGCCGTTGAATGCCTATTTGGAAGGCATGTTCGATGATCCCCTTGAGTGGAGCAAACCCGGTGCCGCCACCCATAAAGATAATCGGTCTTTTTGATGTTTCACGCAGGTAGTAGCTTCCGAGTGGTGCCTCTATGCGCAGAATGGTTTTTTCCTGCATGCCATTGAAGAGGATGTCGGTAAAAGCACCCCCCGATATATGACGAATATGTAACTCGATAAAATCGTCGTCATGGGGGGCATTGGCGATCGAGAAGGCCCGTTTGCTACCGTCCGGAAGTATGAAATTCAGGTACTGACCTGCAAGGAACTGCAGTCGCTCACCCTCTGGAAGCTTGAGGTAGAGACGAATGACGTCATCATTGAGACGCTCTATGCGATCTATCTTGCACGGCATGGTGCGTGTCTGTAAATCTTGAGATTGAGCGATTTCAGAGACGCCTATGATCAGGTTGGCACTTGGTGATGCCTGGCAGGTGAAGCAGAAGCCGTTGCTTTTGTCGGACATCACTGCAGGCTCACCCTTTGGGTAGTGGACATTGCCTGCTGTCAGGGTGGCGCGACAATCGCCACAAAAACCGTTTCGACAACCATAGGGCAGGTTGATACCTTGTCTGACAGCCGCATCGAGAATGGTCTCATCCCCCTCGACTGAAAACTCATGGCCACTTGGGTCAACCTGCACTTTATAACTCATGGGGTACCTTGTTGTATGGGAGTGTATACAATCGGGTTAACAATACATTATCCGAGATCACTGCTGTCCCATAAATATTCATGAGAATAGCAGCCTGGATTGAAGTGGTGAAATATCGGGATCTGGTGGATCCCCGAATAACAG
>JAHXHU010000283.1 GCA_025656375.1 Candidatus Thiodiazotropha sp. (ex Ustalcina ferruginea)
CCGCTTCGCGACAACGGATACCTGCCCGGGCCCTACGCCTACCGGGGTCTACCAGCCTGCGCATTCGCTATCCATGGCCGGCAGCGTTTGTAAAGGATTGAATCCCAGACAACTGGATTAATTATAGGCAGTCATCGAAGTAGAAGATGTGCAAGGGTGCGGCCTACCGCACCTATCTGTAAGCTAACCAAGGAAATATTGCTGTGTGATGAAAATAGGCCAAGGTTTTATTGTCATGGGACGAGGACCTGGTTTTTGCTGCTGTTCAAACTATAGAGATTTTCGCAAATGCTCGATATAGTGTGGACGGTCATCCATGATTAATTTCACACCTTCCGCCCATGCCTGCAGCCGTTGTTCACTCCCTTTGATTTTAAGATTACAGTGTGCCCGTCCCCGACTCTCCAGTGGGATCGGGATCATGTCACGATAGGTGTAGATATTCTCTCCAACATCACCACCATCGCAGACACAGGGACTTGCCGGTAGATCAGATTCAATCTCGGCGCCATCGAACACTAGAGCACCGGCCTGCCACCAGCGGGTTTTCTCTTCCGAGCCGCTCATGGTCTTGATGATGATAGCGCGGGAGAAGCGTACGGTTAGCTTGTTGTTTTCAAAGCTGACCGATTCGATGTCACTGCCGGGCAGTTCTATTGTGCTTGAATCCATGGAAATTACCTACCTGTCAACACTATCGACCCATCGTATACTTAAACACAAGTCGTTTGTCTCTGATCAAAGCTGGGAGTGCATCATAGCGTTATGACCACAACAGGCAAATAGTGAGTTTCCCTGACATTTCTAGGGAAGAGCCACATAATTTTACTTGCCTAAGACTCTTCCATCCCAAGGTCTTTTATCTTTCGGGTCAGAGTATTGCGCCCCCAGCCCAACAGTCGCGCTGCATCCTGACGTCTGCCAGCAGTATGCTCCAAGGCGGTTTCAATCATTACGGTCTCAAAGTCGGGTCCCGCTTCGTTGAGTAATCCCTCACACCCCTCTTGCAACCTTTTTTTCGCCCAGCCTCTCAGCAGTTGGCACCAATCATCCTGGAAGGTGGGTGGCGTTTCGCTATCTCTTAACTCGGTGGGCAGGTCATCGATATGGATCTCCTGCCCGGATGCCATGACCGTCAGCCAACGTGCTGTGTTTTCCAGTTGTCGTACATTGCCAGGCCATTCCATCTGACTCAGATAGACCTCAGTCTCCGGCAGGAGCAATTTACTCTCTACCGCAAGCTCCTCTGCGGTGCTGTTCAGAAAGTGTTTCATCAGCACTGGAATGTCTTCACGCCTTTGTCGCAATGCTGGGATATGGATACGGATGACATTCAGCCGATGAAACAGATCTTCCCGAAAGGAACCCGATTTGACCAATCCCTCCAGATGTTGATGGGTGGCGGCTATGATACGAACATCCACCTTGACCGGCTCATGTCCACCCACTCGATAGAACTCTCCATCGGCCAGCACCCGTAGCAAGCGTGTAAGTGAGTCTTCGATCTCGTGATGTCATTTATGCGTCCCAGGCATAAAAGACACTCGATCTTTGACAACCTATTTGTGCCCCGGCCGTC
>JAHXHU010000130.1 GCA_025656375.1 Candidatus Thiodiazotropha sp. (ex Ustalcina ferruginea)
TCTGGCAGCTTTCGAGTTACTAGTACAATCGCTTTTTCGGCCATAATTATCTGCCATCCTTCGCTGTCATAAATATCAATATTTCAGGTTAATGCACGCCATACTGCCATCAAGGCAAACAATAGAAAAATCCCTCCGCCAATCCGATGCAGCCAACTGAGCGATAGCCGCTGTAATACGGTTCGCCCGGCCCAGATGCCGAGTGCTGAGACCATTATCAACGCTGCAGTCGCTCCGATCCATACCGGTAGCGGGGCCATGCTACCAGCCAGGCCTGCAACCGCGATTTGAGTTTTGTCACCAAATTCAGCCACAAGAATCAAGAACAGAGTGGTGATGAATATGCCATGACCTGAGCGTTCCACCACCTCCTCTGTTTCATCGTCGCAATGCATGAATGCCGAAGGCTCCAAAGAGTACCGCAACAATGATAGCCATCACAGACTCGGGTAACCAGGTGGCAACACTGGCACCAAATACAACAGCCAGGCTGTTAAGCAGGATAAATGCAGAGGCTGCCCCCATCAGCACAGGCCAGTGACGGTGGCGCGCCGCAAGGGTCATGCATACAAGTTGGCTCTTGTCACCGATCTCAGCCAGACTGATGAGTGTGAAGGAGGAGAAGGCAACTGTGAGTGAATCAGGTGTAATCATTGAATATCCTGAATCCGTGAGTTCCTCGGGGCACATCGCACAAGCTCTTGATCCGTCTAGCCATATAAAGAATCTCACCAGACCTGAAGGGTATGGCTGCAAATTTTTATTACGCTATCCGGATCAATATCTTTCATGCCACACTCCCTCTGAACCCACGGATTCAGGATTATGTTATGACCGCTTTTCAGAATGCTGCTCTAACATCCGCTCTATTTTAATCAGTCTTTGTTCCATCTCGGCTGTCCGGATGTCTATACGATGTACCTCTCCAGCTTCTCCCTCGCCACTTTCACGTGACAGCTTTTCGTGCTCACTCTGTAATGTCTCAAGCACAATACCGATCATCATATTGAGAAATACAAAAGCAACAATGAAGATGAACGACAGATAATAGAACCAGCTAAGCGGATGGACTGCCATAGTCTGGTACATTACATCGGTCCAGTCCTCGAATGTCGCAACACGGAACAGGGTCAGCATGGAGATGGTGATATTGCCCCACAGCTCCTGGTTGATCGTGTTGAAGAACATGCTGCCCATGGCCGCATAGATGTAGAAGATGATAAACATCAACAGAGAGACATAGCCCATGCGCGGAATGGCGGTGACGAAGGCGTTCAGCAGGACCCGTAACTCGGGAATGATGGAGACCAGCCGCAATACACGGAAGATCCGTAACAGGCGTCCCAGCAGGGCTGCTTCGCTATCTTCCACAGGGATCATGCTGGCGGTGACTATGACGAAGTCGAACAGATTCCAGGCCTTGCTGAAAAGCGTTTGAGGTTCTGTTCGGCAATCATGCGAACAATCGCTACCAACCCTGGAGAGCGAAGCGAAGGTTGGTAGACCCCGGCAGGCGTAGGGCCCGGGCAGGTATCCGCTGTCGCGTAGCGGCT
>JAHXHU010000187.1 GCA_025656375.1 Candidatus Thiodiazotropha sp. (ex Ustalcina ferruginea)
TAGTCAACAGAGCCACTGCCGACACTTCCGTTACTTCTTTGAACCGTAACTAGAATGCTTCCTATCCCCTCATCGACCCGATAACTGCTACCACTAAACTCTACGCTTCCGGCAGGTTGAGCGTCATTCTCCAAGATTGTCAATGTTGCTGTGTTTAAGACCCCGACTGCACTACCACTCAAGGTCAATGTGACCGTCTCATCACCTTCAAATACGCCATCATCAAGAAGGTTGATGGTGAACGGCTTACTACTCTCTCCATCAGCAAAGTCCAAAGTGCCTGATACCGCGGTAAAATCTTGTCCTGCGCTGGCCGAGCCATCAGAGGTGGAGGCATAGTCGATCGAAAGCGCTCCCGACGTACCACCTGATCTTTGTACTGTAATCTGTGTGCTGGAGGTACTTTCATTGGCTGAATAAGTGGCACTGCTGAATTGTAACTTCTGACCGGGAAATGCCCCGGATTGTGCACCCAAGGTGAAATCATCAGAAAAGAAAGTATTCGCTTCATTTCCTGTCTCATCCGATGTTTGAATCATAAGGTTGCTGAATCCAGCATCGTCGATAAAACCAAGAAATGTCCAGTCGAAAACAGTCGATTGTTCACCCGTGAAATCAATGGCCTCAGAGCCGTTGCTGGTGAATGCTAATTTTGTGCTTGTCGCGCTACGAAACCAGCCTCCGACGCCGTATAAGGTTATGCCATTGGCGGTCAAGCTATATTGATCAGGAACCAGATGATTATTTCTGTCATCGACAGGAAACATCAAATAGCTGCCATCATGCACATCCCCACCGCTAATACTGGTGCTAATACCGGCAACACCACTCGAACTCGGTGCCCAAGTAATGCCCTGCGATGTGACTGTGGCTTCCGGTAAGGAACGAGTACCAACCCAGGCATCACCTTCAAAGCTTTCTGATGTCAGATCAACTGTGATGGATGGTAATGAGGCCAGATCCTGTATGTATTGAGCTTCTGCGGTTGCATCACAACAATAAACAGTAACTGCTGATTGACTTTCAAAGGGTAAAGCAAAGGCTAACAGAGACAATAATCTAAATATAGAAATCCTAGTGCACATAAAACTGTCCTGTCATTTAATAAATATTAGTTAACGGTTAAGTGTTCAGCTTTGAAATCGCCGATCACCATCGTGACCTTCTCTCCCGACTTCACATGGGCATCGGGATTGCCGAAAACCATATAATAGATCTTATTTGGCCGAATGCTCTTGCCGCGGTTAGTTGGACGAAAGGTGCCCACCTTAGCGGCCATGGGTACAGGTAGTTTAGCATTAGATTTCTCAACCACCAGCAGCGGTTTGATGCGCTGATCGAAGAAGCTGTTAGCCTTTTTTTCATCCAGGACGCGAAAACGGAAGTCGATCATATAGCCGGCAGCGGTTAAACGCAGACTGATCAGTTCAACGCCCCATTTTTCCGCAATCACCTTGGCTGTTTGAGGGGAAACCGGAGAGGGCAGTTTGACAGGCTGAGCAACCGGAGGTTTCCAGTCCTTGAAAATAGATTGCCTGGC
>JAHXHU010000162.1 GCA_025656375.1 Candidatus Thiodiazotropha sp. (ex Ustalcina ferruginea)
GTCTGCGGTCAACTTTATTGGATAGATGTGAATTAAAACAGTTTGACATGGATACCAAGCGGCACAAGGATGAAGTGTCAATAAAGAAAGCGGCCCTTAAGGCAAAAAAGCTGATAGAGACATGGAAGCCTGATGTCGTTATCACTGCGGATGACAATGCAGCAAAATATCTGATCCAGCCTTTCTTCAAAGATCATCGTATTCCCTTCGTATTTTGTGGCATTAACTGGAATGTGGATGGGTATGGATTTCCCTATAGCAATGCTACGGGTATGGTGGAAGTTGCTCCGATTGATGACCTGTTTAATAAGGTCCAACATATTCTTGGTGGAACTCATCGAGCGATCTACATAGGAGCAAACACCCTGACAGAGAAGAAGAATCTGAAACGATTTGAACGTGCAGCAAGCAAGTCGGGTGTAATCCTTGATTCTAGATTGCTGACCACGACCAAGGATTGGCTGACTGCCTATATTGAGGCGCAGGAGTTTGACTTCATTGTTATAGGCAGTAATTCTGGTATCAATGATTGGAAGGTTGATTCTGTTTTGGAGGCAGTGAAAACCTCCACAAAAAAATTAACCCTGACAAATCATGGATGGATGATGCCTTATACATTGCTGGGCCTGACAAAAATACCTGAGGAACAGGGTGTATGGGCGGCATTGGCGGCACTCGCCATATTGGAGGGCACTAAACCCACGGAGATCCCAATTGTGTCAAATAGGAAATGGGAGATCTGGATAAATCATACTATTTTGGTTCAGAGTGGAGTCGTAATTCCTGAGTCACTGATTCGAAAAGCGAAGAAAGTAAACTAAATGTTGCATTTTAACTCAAGGGAAAGGGTGATCGGGCAGTTGTCTTGTGGATTTCAGTTACACTCATTTCCATGCTCTTCCTGGCAATGTCAGTGTGGATCGAATTTCACACTGTCAATAAGGGTTTTACGAATAAGGCTTGGGAGGTCCACCGAACCGTTACACAGCGTATCTCCAGCCTGGAGACGGTTCTAATCTCCCTGGTAGGTCTCTATCACTCCAGCGATTTTCTTAGTAGTGCAGAGCAGACATCATTTTCTCAGGAAATGCTTAAAGCTTACCCGTATATTACATCGATCATGCATATGGAACAGATTCCGCATGAAAGAGTAGAACAGTTTGAAGCGCGTATGCGAGAAGATGGATTTGTCGGCTTCCGATTGAAAAATGATACGCAGAATCTTACACAGAACAAATTCAGTATTATAGACTTTCATTTGCCCATTAGTTTTATTGAGCCGATGACGCCGCTCTCTGCAAATTTACTGGGTTATGATCTGGCTCGTGTGTCAGGTACATTCAGTGCCATATAAAATCTGGTGAGACATCAGTCTCCGGACGAATAAGGTTGGGTAGTACCAATAAATCATATTTTTTCACTGCTGTCCCATAAATATTCATGAGAATAGCAGCCTGGATTGAAGTGGTGAAATATCGGGATCTGGTGGATCCCCGAATAACAG